>JAWLCZ010000047.1:0-23135 GCA_041686835.1 Paenibacillaceae bacterium
GTTTTATATCGCCCATACGCGGCTTTCATCCCACAATCTTACGGATGAGCAGTGGATGGCGTCGATCGTGTCGCTCGTCGAGCATCATTACAATCAGCCGTTCACCCTTGAACAATTAAGCCGGCTTTGCGGCATGAGCGTCCCATCGTTCACCGCCAAATTCAAAAATTTCACGAAAAAAACGTTCATCGAGTACAAACACGGCGTCCAAATCCGCGAAGCTTGCAAACTGATGCGGCAAACCGAAATGAGCATCGTCGAAATCTCGCTAGAGGCAGGTTTCGAAGACCTGAGCTTTTTTTATAAAGTGTTCCGGAAAATAACGGGGATGACCCCGTCCCAATACCGCCGTTCTTTAAAGAAGGGCTGACCGATAAGAAAAGCTTCTGTCGAAGCCTTTCGAAGATGCGGGTTCGTCTTTAAGCGGTAGCTTTTCTTGGTAAAGAATGTTCTCTTCGCTTTAACACTTCATCGAACTTAAACATTCTTTAACGTTAAAGAAAAGGCACCTTCAATAAAGGCGCCTTTTCTTCTTTACTATTAACTTTCCTCATCCTGCTCTCTGGCGCCCGGTGTGCCCGGATATCCGGGTACGCCGGGATATCCCGGGATGCCGGGGTATCCGGGTACGCCGGGATATCCGTCCGGCGCTCCGGGGAATTCCCCGGGTCCCCCCGGAAATCCCCCCGGCATTCCCGGAATCCCACCCGGGCCTCCCGGATATCCCCCCGGGCCTCCCGGATATCCCCCCGGGTCTCCCGGAAATCCTCCGGGTCCTCCCGGAAATCCCCCCGGGCCTCCCGGAAATCCTCCGGGTCCTCCCGGAAATCCTCCGGGTCCTCCCGGAAATCCCCCCGGCATTCCCGGAATTCCACCCGGGCCTCCCGGAAATCCTCCCGGGCCTCCCGGAAATCCTCCCGGGCCTCCCGGAAATCCTCCGGGTCCCCCCGGAAATCCCCCCGGGCCTCCCGGAAATCCTCCGGGTCCCCCCGGAAATCCCCACGGGCCTCCCGGAAATCCCCACGGGCCTCCCGGAAATCCTCCGGGTCCCCCCGGAAATCCCCCCGGGCCTCCCGGAAATCCTCCGGGTCCCCCCGGAAATCCTCCGGGTCCCCCCGGAAATCCCCCCGGGCCTCCCGGAAATCCTCCGGGTCCCCCCGGAAATCCCCCTGGCATTCCCGGAAATCCTCCGGGTCCTCCCGGAAATTCCCCTGGCATTCCCGGAAATCCTCCGGGTCCCCCCGGAAATCCCCACGGCATTCCCGGAAATCCTCCGGGTCCCCCCGGAAATCCCCACGGCATTCCCGGAAATCCTCCGGGTCCTCCCGGAAATCCCCCCGGCATCCCTATGAATGGCGGTTCTGACGGAAATCCCTTGATGTTTGCGGTGGCGGTATCCGGAATCCGCAGGTGTTGTCCTGAATGAACGGACGAATTCTCCAAACCGTTCGACTGCTGAATGACTTGAACCGAAGTCCCGTAGCGGGCGGCTATGGACGAAAGAGTGTCTCCAGGCTGTACAACATACGTAATCATCTGTGCCCTCCATGATTGGTCATTTAATAAACGATATATATGTATGCACAGTCTGGGCTAATGGCGCCTGGCCCAAGTTAAATTTCCATTGACTGGTTCCCCGCAGCGATGAAATGCGAAATATACCCGGGTGTCATGGTATAATTGACATAGGAACCCTCTTGTTCGGTTTCATCTTCCAATCACCAACGGAAAGGAAAATCGACGATGAAGAATGACCCGTTGACTTATCCGTATCCTTCACGAAGGACTCCCGTTTACGCCAATCATGGCATGGTGGCATCATCACAGCCGCTTGCGTCCCAAGCGGGGCTTGCGATTCTTAGAAAAGGCGGCAACGCGATAGATGCGGCCATCGCGACCGCCGCCGCTTTAACCGTCGTTGAGCCGGGGTCGAACGGAATCGGCGGCGACGCCTTCGCTCTCGTCTGGTCGGGAGGGAAACTGCACGGGCTGAACTCAAGCGGTCCCGCACCGAAAAGTATTTCGATCCGGGCATTGCATCAGGCCGGCGTGAAGGAAATACCCGCATACGGCTTTATTCCGGTGACGGTCCCCGGCGCGCCGGCGGCGTGGGCGGAACTTTCCGCGCGATTCGGCAAGCTGCCGCTCACTGAAGTGCTCGCTCCGGCCATCGAATACGCCGAGAAAGGATACCCGGTTTCCGCAGGCGCTTGTTGGAAACGAGCTTGCGAAGTATTCAAAACACAGTTGAAAGGCGAGCAATTTCACGGTTGGTTCGCCGCTTTCGCTCCGAACGGGCGGGCGCCGGAGATCGGGGAAATTTGCCGATTGCCGGATCACGCCAAGACGCTTCAGGCCATTGCCGAAACGAAGGCCGGAGCGTTTTACCGCGGAGAATTAGCCGACGCCATCGACCGGTTCTCGCGGCAATATGGAGGCTTTCTGAGAAAGGAAGATCTTGAAGCGTTCAAACCGGAATGGGTTGATCCAATCCGCGTCAACTACCGCGGCTTTGACGTCTGGGAACTTCCGCCGAACGGACAAGGATTGGTCGCTCTCATGGCATTAAATATTCTGAAAGGGTTTGAATTTGCCGAGCGGGATACGGTCGACACTTATCATAAACAGATTGAAGCGATGAAGCTGGCGTTTGCGGACGGTAAAAAGTATATCGCGGATTCCCGCAGCATGCCGGTGTCCGTAAACGATCTGCTGTCCGACGCTTACGCGGAAGAACGCAGGCGTCTGATCGGCGAAACGGCGCTGGAGCCGGAGCCGGGTCAGCCTCCGCGCGGAGGAACCGTTTATTTGTGCACAGCGGATTCGGAAGGCAACATGGTGTCCTTCATCCAGAGCAACTATATGGGGTTTGGTTCGGGGCTCGTCGTTCCGGGAACGGGAATCGCCCTTCATAACCGGGGGCATAATTTTACGCTTGACCCGGCGCACGCCAATCGGCTGGAACCCGGAAAAAAACCGTACCATACCATCATTCCCGGTTTCATGACTCAAGGGGACCGCCCCATCGGTCCTTTCGGAGTGATGGGCGGATTCATGCAGCCGCAAGGCCATGTCCAGGTCGTCATGAACATGGTCGATTTCGGCCTCAATCCGCAAGCCGCGCTGGACGCGCCAAGATGGCAGTGGCTGGAAGGCAAAAGCGTCTCGTTCGAGCATTCGACCCCGGCGCACATCGTAGAAGCGCTGGCCCGCAGAGGCCATCACGCGAACTGGGCGGTTGGCTCGACGTCATTCGGAAGAGGGCAGATCATCCGCCAAGAAGACAACGGGGTTCTTGTTGGAGGGACGGAACCACGGACGGACGGGCACGTGGCCGCATGGTAGCACGGCTCGGATATGAATCGCTGCAGCCGGATTTCCGTGCCGACGACAGGTCATCCGGCTTTCTTCATCCCAAAGCGAACTCTAAGTCATTCGCCATGATCGAACTGCGTAAAAAAGGACGGTACTTAGAACAAGGATGATGACAACGGGCACAAACCATAACCCTAATCCGTCTTCGTTTCCCGATGCCGCCTGAATCATGCCCCATTCCACATATCCGAACAATGCCACAGTCTCAAGCTTGATCCAACTCATGAGCATACGGGCATTTAAATACTGGCGATGAGCATTTTCCTCCGTAATCTCCCGGACATAGTTGTAAACATGGGGATATTTACTCAGGATGGCGAATCCGGCGTATAAAATGACATTGATGATCGGAAGCACAATGAGTAGGCCTTTACTCCCCCATCGGTCCGCTTCACCTGAAGCGTTGAAGTGAATCGGCACGTTGTCGGAGATTGTGGGCCAGACCCAATATAAATAAACAAACGTTCCAATCAAAATTACAATGGACGCTGCATCGTGCAGCACTTCCATTTTTGTTTTCGGTATGTTGAGTAGAGGACGCCGCATGGATAAATCCTCCTTTATCGAGCATCTCTATCATAACAGATGTGTTAAAAAAGCTGAAGAACCGGCGTCCAATCGAAACTCCGCTGCGAACATTCCAGTGGCTTCACCGAATCATTTGGTATAAAATAGAAATCAATGAAAGATTCGTATAGGGGATAAAGAAATGGAATCAACGGCACACCTTTTTGATCGCATGTTGACGATAACGGCCGATCTCTTTTTTGAACTCGAAAAAGAGCTGTTTTTCAACAGTTTGGGCGGAAGTTCAAGAAAAGTGCTCGATATCGGCTGCGGAAACGGGGACTACTTGTCCAGAATGTGCGATTGCTTTCCGGATATGGAGTTTACGGGAGTTGAAATCGACGAAGACATCTGCCGGATTGCACGGACAAGACAGCGGGGCAACATGACCTTCCACCATTCAAGCTACGACGGCATTCCGGACAGCAGCTTATTCGATCTCGTCATCGCCCGGCTGGTGATCCGGCATATCCGGGACAGGCGGCATTTGATACGTTGGCTGTACGAGCATACGCATAACGAGTCGACCATACTCATTATCGATTTCGACGATGACGCCGGACTTGCCGGCAGCAGCTCGCTTCCCCTGTTTACTTCACTCTTTAAACAATCCCGACAAATGCTCCGAAATCACGGATTTTTGAATGTGACGGACGCTCTCATGCTCGAATTTGAACATTCCGGTTTCCGCCGCCCGGTTATCAAACGATATAAAGTAACTTCGGACAACCCTGCTGTGAAACAAAAGATGTATGCCTATATGCGGCTTGTAACGGAATATGTTCTCGGTTCGCCAATCCCCGCCGAACGGGCGGAAGAACTGCTCGCATGGTCGACGGATCCCGGCAGCCGTTTCGACGTTCATATGTTCGGAATGGAAATCGGCAAAACGTAAAATTGGTATATTTCCGGAGGCGATCCCATGAATTGGCTGAAAGATTTTGAGTCGGAGTTGTCGCATGTATTCACGGAAGCGGAAAATATCGTATCCAAGTTTCCCGTTCCTTTAAACCGCAGGGGATTAACGTATCTGGACAAGTTCAATGTCTTCAAGGATGACGGAACCAAGAACTACATCTGCTATCTGCTGCCGTTTTGGCTGAAAGATTTGGCTTCCATGAAGTCCGAACATTGCCGCAGACTTTCGTTGGCCAACGTTTTTGTCATGCTCTATTTTTTTGTTCAGGACGATTTGATGGACACGAATCCGCCGGAATGGAAAGAGCAGCTTGCCCTCGGGAATTTGTTTTATTTGGAATTCCTTGAAATCTACCGATCGCATTTCCCTCCCGGCTCGCCATTCTGGTTCTACTATAAAGAGTATATTGCCGAATGGGCGGCCAGCGTGGCGAATGAGCAAAAGGAAGACTATTTTCAAACCCGTCCGAAAATGGCGGCCCAAAAAGCGAGTCCGGTCAAGCTGGCAAGCACCGGCGCACTGCTCCTCTCGAACCAGGCCCGTCTAATCCCCTCCGTATCCGATTGCGTTGATCATGTTCTCATCACTTTGCAAATGGTCGACGATTGGGTCGACTGGAAAGAAGATTTGGAAACGGGAAACGATAACGGCATGCTATCTTTCATTCGCTCCGAGCTTCAGCTCCATCCCGATCATCCTCTTACGGAAGAGGAAGTTACGAAATCTCTATACGTTGACTGCAGTCTCGGCCGCTATGCGGCTGCGGCGGCGGCCAACCGCGAGCAGCTTTGCCGCATCGGCGTTCAAATCCCGCATCTGTATGCCTTCCACGAAACGTTGCTGCACAGCCTTGTTCAAGATGCCCGGAACATCGAGGAAGAGAAAAACAATCTGCTGCGGGGAGGTTTGCACTACTGGTTATCAAAAAATAGCAATTTTTTGTAGATTTTGTAGCTTATCCATGTTACACTTATCTTGGTAATGTTAACCAAATCTATGAAAGGGTGATTGGCATGTCGGCCGAAGAAATTCTCAGAACGCAAGTCATTGAGAAAGCATGGAAAGATCCCGCTTTCAAAGAACGTCTGCTATCCTCTCCGAAAGCGGCCATCCAGGAAGCGCTAGGAATTGTCATCCCCGAGCATGTTCAGTTAAAGGCAGTGGCAGAAACATCAAACCAGCTGTATTTGGTCATCCCTCAGAACCCTGCAAAAGTATTGGATGGAAACCCTAGCGTGAAAGCCATGTGGTAACCGTTTATCGGGTGGGAGAAGGTGCCTGTGTTCAACTTCTCCGCAGCTTGTTCCGGCATTATTCTTTTACTGAGGGAAACCGGACAACAGCTTCTGTCCCCACCCCTTTTTCACTTTTGAATTGCACTTTTCCTCCCATCACTTCGATAATCCGAAAAGTCACCATCAAACCAAGCCCGGTACCTTTCGTTTTGTTGGAAAAATAGGGCTCTCCCAGCCGGGTAAGCACTTTCGGATCCATCCCCTCCCCGTTGTCCTGAATATGGATGACGACCTCATCGCGCTCCTCATAAGCCCAAATGTTAATTTGGCCTTGCCCTTTCAAAGCTTCGATACTGTTTTTGAACATGTTGACGAACGCTTGTTTAAACTTCGAAGAATTCCCTCGGATATACAGATTCGGAGGGATGTCAAGATTGATTTTCGCTCCTTCCAAGTTGGCCAGCGGAACAAGAACAACCTCCACATGCTTCAGTTCCTCCGCGAGATTGAGCACCGTTACATGTTCCAGCTGCGGTTTGGCGAATGTCAGGAAATCCGTAATGATATTCGCCGCGCGATCCAGTTCGGCGATCGCCAGATTCAAGTAGTTTTTTTCCTTTTCACTTGCCGTGTTCCCTCCGAGAAGCTGTAAAAAGCCCCGAGTGACCTGCAGCGGATTCCGGACTTCATGCGCAACGGAAGCGGCGAGCTGGCTGATGATCTCCATCTTCTCCGACTGCTGAAGCTGATTGTTGTACATTTCCAGTTCTTTCGAATATTTGACAACCTGTTCATGATTTTTCGCAAACCGTCTTCCCAAAACGATAATGAGAGCGAACACGAAACAAACGACGCCCCATTTCCACAAAAAAAAGTCATACGTTGTCGATGCGAGATAAAACCATACCAGTTCGGCGATTCCCGCCAGCGCAAACAACGCAAACCCGCTTGAAAGGATGATGGCATCCTTGTTGCCTCTTACGGCGCAAATCACCGAAACCCCGGCAAGGAGGAGGAATTGAACGATCATAATGCATCCCAGGACGATGGCGGAAATAAAAAAGTAAACATCATTGTACGCATACGCCGTAAGTTGATTGAGCAGCATGCAGACGACGCAGATGAACAGGTAAACGATCTGGAACTTTCTGAATCTGGCGATGATGGAGAAAACGCCGCGGCCGAAAATTTTCTCGAAAAAAAACGTAAGCGACGGCAGAAAGACGAACAAGGAAAGATCAAAGAGGTTTAAGTACATCTGCCCGTATTTTCCGTAAAACGTGTACAAGAAAGGCGAGTAGGTTATCACCATAATCCCCAGACTCAGGATGGCAAAGCATAAGGAAGCCCAGCTTGAAAAATGGGCGATATTCAGGAATACCGAGCAGATGAGCATGACGACGGCGATAAAAATAAACGAGCTGCCGAAGATGATGTCGAACAGATCGCGCTTTGCATAGCGAGGCAGCAGCTCATGGTAGTCCCCGACCCGTATTACGTTTTGCAAACCTAACCGCTTCGTTGAGGTTTCAACCTTTATGTATACCGTCTTTTCGGAATCTCCCCGATTTAACGGGAGCAGTACCCTGTTAATGTCATATAAGTAATTGCGGCGGTATTCATAAATTTTCCGTTCATCTATAAAGATTTCGAGATGCTGTCCGTATATCTTTTCGATGAAAATTCCGGGATTGTCCCATTCGAGGGACGGCAAGCGGAATTTAATCCATGCGGAAGAAACATCGCCGGGTTTTGACGTTATCGGGTGCTTCGAATCAAGCGGTATCCACCCTTCAGGATCATACATCGTTTCCGTTCCAACGGTCGATCCGGTGTCCCACTTTAATTGCCACTCCGTGATCATCTTCGCATTTGCCTCTCGTTCCCCATGAAGCGGAGTGTGGAAGAAGACAAAAGCCATAGAGAACAAGATGATGGACAATGCCATCGTTTTGGATACAGCCTTCATTCAAGCACCTCAAACCGTTATTCTTCAAAGTTCAATCCGTTCAGTAAGCTGCTGCTATTTCCCAACCTGTCTTTCACCCCGGGAAGATTATACCATAAAACGATAGAATGCTATGCTTAAGCCTTTTATCCCCATAGCTGAAGCAAGGGGGTTTTCGGCGCAGACCGGCGAAATGCGCATCTTCCAAAAAAATAAATGATGTTGCGGATCTAAGGCGAAAGGATAAATGAGGTCTGCATCCATGCCGCTCCGGACATGGACCACCCGAATAAAGAGCTGTTATGAATGCGATTAGTGCAGGTACAATAGAAGTGAAATCGGAGTGGAAAAATGCGAAACAAGGGTTAAGTAAAGTCCGCCTATATCAAATAATAGACATCAGCACATGAAATATCAATATTTCCATGCAAAGAAATGCGAAAAGACCGATCGCGAACAATCGGTCTGAATTACGCCTGAAATTTCCGAATCATATCCATCTTCAACTGCCAGGCGGCCGTGCTTAAATTGACGCGATACACTTCCGGATTCAGCTTCCGCAAATATTCCGGCCAAAATAACCGCAGCTGCTCCCTATGATACGTCCGGATTTGTTCGAGGTCGGGCAGCGGATAGACGAGTTCACCGTTCAGGAATACCGGCTTCAACAGCGGTTCGGCTTCGTAATTTTCTATATATTTGTAAATATACGGGTGGAGCGGATCGAACAGCTTGATGCGCCGCCCTTCTCTGACATCGTCTTCATCATGCAGGGCGATATAATCCGCTTCCGCCTTGCCCGTCTCCTTGTTAATAATGCGGTAAACCTCTTTAACACCGGGAGTGGACACTTTCTCGGGATTCCCCGAAATTTTAATGACTGGCACATATTGTCCGTTCTTTTCTCTGGCAACGAGCTTATATACGCCGCCCAGCGAAGGCTGATCCGCCGCGGTGATGAGCTGGGTGCCCACGCCCCAGACGTCGATTTTCGCATCCTGGGCTTTAAGGTCGAAAATGATGTTCTCATCGAGGTCGTTAGAGGCGACAATTTTTACGTAGGAAAGCCCCGCTTCGTCCAGCATCTCCCGCGCCTCTTTGGAAAGGTACGCCAAGTCCCCGCTGTCGAGGCGGATCGCGCTCATCCGTTTCCCCTGCCGCTCCAGCCATTTCGCCGTTTTGATCGCGTTCGGCACTCCGCTTTTTAACGTATCGTAAGTATCTACAAGCAAGGTCACTTGATCGGGCAGAGCTTCCGCATATTTTTGAAAAGCTTCTTCCTCCGTATCGTGGCACTGCACCCAGGCATGGGCGTGCGTGCCTTTGGCCGGAATGCCGAACATCATCCCCGCGCGCATGTTGGAAGTCGCGTCGAATCCGGCAAGATAAGCCGCACGGGCTCCCCAAACCGCGGCGTCCGCTTCCTGCGCCCGTCTCGTGCCGAATTCCAGCAGCACGTCATCAGGCGCCACTTGTTTGATTCGGGAAGACTTGGTGGCGATCAGCGTTTGATAATTCATAAAATTGAGTATGGCCGTTTCAAGCAGCTGGGCTTCAAACACTCTGGCTTCCACGCGTATCAACGGTTCGTTGGGAAACACGAGCGTGCCTTCGGGGACGGCATACAAATTGCCGGTGAAACGGAAATGTTCCAGCTCCCGCAAAAAAGCTTCCTTGTAGTTCTCTTCCTGCTTCCGCAAATAGTCGATCTCCTCTTCGCCGAATCGGAGATTCCGAATATAACGGACGATGCGCTCCAGTCCGGCAAATACCGCATAGCCGTTGCCGAACGGCAGCTTCCGAAAATAAACGTCGAACACCGCCTTATCGTTCAATGAACCTTGAACCCAATGGGCGTACATCATATTGATTTGGTATTTGTCTGTATGAAGCGTCAAGTTGTCGTAGCTCACAGGGTTCCCCCTCATGATGATAATGTGTGGCCTTGTACGACGGAGGCTCCGAGAACGTTCTGAAAATGGTTGAGCGCCCAGTCGTGGCCCTGCGGATTGAACGTAGCCACCGCATCCCGGTGAACAACGATGGAAAATCCTTTATTGTAAGCATCTACGGCCGTGTGCAGAACGCAAATATCGGTGCAGACACCGGCCAAATGCACTTCCTGAATCCCTCTTGCTCTCAGCCGAAGTTCCAAATCCGTTCCGCAAAACGCGCTGTATCTTGTTTTATCCATCCAGTAAATGGTGTCGCGATGCGCCTCGTACACTTCCCCCAGCTTGCCGTACAGCTTTCTGCCTTCCGTCCCGCGCAGGTTGTGCGGCGGGAACAGCTTGCTCTCCGGATGGTAACGATCCGCTTCCTCATGCAGATCGACCGCCATCACCACATAATCGCCCCGGGCGGCAAAGCGCTCCGTCAGTTCGGAGATACGCTCTTCAATATCGACGGCCGGCTGGCCGCAGGGCAATTTTCCGACAACGAAGTCAACCGTGTAATCAATCACAATCAAAGCTTTCATGGTAACACCCTCCACTAAAGTAAGATGGGTAAGGATATTACTATTATGACATGATTTCCTGCATCCTTCACTTTTCGGATGGTTCTTCGACGGGTTGCGGGCCGGCCGGTGTTTCGGCATCCGTTTGCCCGGTTTCCACGTAATGCTTCAGCGCAGCCAGCTTATTCTCCCAATACCGTTCATAGTAGGACAGCCACCGCTTTAACTCCATCAGAGGCTCCGGCTGGAGGCAGTACCGCGTCTCGCGTCCGACTTTCTCTGCCCTGACCAGTCCGGCATCGGAAAGGATGCGCAGATGTTTGGAAACGGCAGTGCGGCTCATCGGAAAATGCCCGCTGATTGCGGTAACGGGCAGTTCCCGATCGGAAAGCAGTCTCAGCAGTTCACGGCGGGTAGGATCGGCGATGGCCTGAAAGATATCATGCTTTGCAGCGGCAGCCATCTAAGCCTCGACATAATTGCGAAGTCTCGGGAGAACGGACGATTCCCAGCCCCGATCCATCCTGTCGCGTACCACCGAATGCTCTTCGCCGGAATCTTTGATGATTTTTCCCGCTTTCCAGCCGGAATGAATGAGGGTGAGCCGCGTTTTGCCGTCCAGTTCCTCCAGTTCGAAAGTAACGTGCCATTCTTCTCCCCAAGTAAAAGCAAGACGGTTGGGCGGATCGAACTCCGTCACCTTGCAATGCGAGATGCCGTATGGCGTACGTAGGGTGAATTCATTCCCGATTGCAGGCTGAAAATTGTTGGGCATAAACCATTCGGCTATGCCTTCCGACGTGGATACCGCATTCCACACTTTGTGAATCGGGGCATTCAGCACTACAGTCTGACGAATATCCGGCAGAGTGCCCTGGTTATTTCCCTGCATGCAGGATCCCTCCTATTTCATATTTATGAAACCTGAAGGTTTCCTAATCATTATAGGAAACCTTCAGGTTTCATGTCAATCCGGCTGAACGTAATGATCGACATCCTGTATAACGTTCACCGGCAATTCATCCTGGCGGCACCGCTATGCTTATTTTTTCGGTTTACCGTTTCCGGAGGAATGAAAAAGGCACAGCACAAAAAAACCCAATCCACTGCACAATGGCTGAGTATCAATGTTCTGTACCTTATCTTACCTTATACGATTGGAATGGATGTTCATGTATGAAATGTCATCCGTAAATACTGATCAAAAGGTAAACCCGACCTAAGTATACCATTGAATCAGGAACCGCAAAACCCGAGGCCGCAAGTTAATTTTGGCAAGCCCAATTTATATGGATAAGTGCCCTTTTTCTCATCCCGACATATTGTAGAGTATGCAGGAAAGGAGGATTCAACACATGACTCAGGAAAAACCGTCCGCACAGGAAACGGCGATTTCCAAACGACCGGCACAGCAAGATCAAGTTCAACCGTATACTGATCCATGGGCTCACTACGATTATCACGGCTATCCATGGTTCTATCATCATGGGTACCCTCCATGGTTCTATCATGGGTACCATCCATGGCATCAACCTTACCCTAACCCCTGGATGTATCCCAATCCATGGCCCGATGACGACTATGATGACGATGACGGCTGGGATGATTACTATCACTGGCACCATCCGTGGCATCATCAAAATCCTTATTACCCCTGGATGTTTTACTACCCGTGGCCGAACGACCCCTCCGCTCAAACCTTATGATCGAAGCATTGTGCCGGTAACACAATGAATGGAGCAAGGGCAGCCGAATGCCGGCGGCATTCGGCTGCCCTTGACGCCGCGAATTGGACCGGCCGTCGGAGAGACGGCCGTCCGGGAAACAAAAGGTGAAAGCGCGCCGCTTGCGCTCCTAGCCGTTCAAGCTTCCCTCCAGACGGGCGCGTTTCCGGTGAAAACCGGCCGGGATTTGGATCAGGCTTGTTTTTCCGTGCGGGTCAAACCTGTAAATTTCATCGGTCAGGCCCGCATCGAATCCGAGGAGAGGGTGCCCTCCCATCCCGAGGGCGGTCGCCGCCAGCAGGACACGCTGCACGAGCATCCCCGCCTCCATTTGCTGGATGCGGTATCCTCTGTATCCCAGCGCCGCCAGAAGGTGATCCTTGTCACCGGCCACATGAAAGCAAAGCGGGACCTGGAACAGATTGACATTGTCCAGAGTCATTGCCCGCTGCAGCAAGCGGCGATGATCCCCGGGCCGAATCCCCCGCAGCGCGTGAGCGGCGCAATCATAGCGGTACGCACCGTCCGGTATGCCTTCCACTCCGTACAAACAGCCGTACAGGGCGACACGGGGACGTGGACTCTCCCGCGCTCCATCCAAATCGTTCCGGTACTGGAAGGAAGCTGTCGCCTCCAGCAGCAGTGCGGCCAGCTGCTCTTGGCTTATTCTGTCCAGCACGAAATCCGCTTCCGGTGAATACCGCTTCCGGCAGACCGCCGCCAGATCGTACGAGAGCCGCTTTACACGGGGCAGAACGATCTCCTCGCCCTCGCCGCTAACGCTCTTCTCCCCATCCGTCTGCCTGAACGATCGAAGCGATTCCAGCATGGACGCTTCATTCATTCGAATCAGCATCGGATAATCGGCGGCTTTGCGCGATCGGACATAGTGATGATGCCGAACCGCTGTCAACTCCCGGCACAACTCGGCGGCCGAGACGTTCCCGCTTTCGCCGCTCCCGCTTCCGTCGTCCCCGCTACCGCCGTGCCCGCAGGCAAACCAAGCGTTCGCGGGCTCCACCGACAGCGGAATTACCGCATATACGCTCTCCTCTCTTTCCGACAGTCCGAGCAGATGGTTGACGGCCCGATCGAGAAACTGAAAGCATACCCCCGATGCGAAGCCAAACCGTTCCGCCACTTCCAGCAGCTGCCCGATCAGCACGCCGGCATCCAGACCTTGCAGCCGGTAAGCGAAGTTATTGTACTTGAAGAAATTTTTCCAGAACATCGTCGACACAAAAACCGTGCCGAAACAAGCCGGCATGTCGCAGCGGCGGCCAAGCGCCCGGGCCAAATACGAATCGAAATCGCCTTCGCGCAGCAGCACCAGGCGGTGGTGCGCCGCATCGTAGTGATATACCCCCGCAGGCAGATCCTCAATCTTCAGATATACGTATAATTCATTGGGATACAACGCTCCGCCGGAAGGAACAAACCTCCGGCAGAACGGCATCAGAGCCGCCGCTTGCCCCGTGGAATCCGAAGCGGCGGCGGACTGGGACATTTGAGCGAGCCCGAATACGTACCAGAGAAAATGACCGATACGATCAAAGCCGGGCTTTACGGGCGCTGCCCGTCCTTCGAGCGTGAGCGGCACTTCCGGAGAAAACGGGAAGGCAGGCAAGCCACGATAGAGCTTATACGCAAGCGGAGCGTCTTCCCAATCCACCTCCCAGTCCGGCGGTCTCGCCTTGTCTGTGTCAAAATGCAAATGATGCACGAATGCCTCCAGACTCATCTTTCTCCCTCCCGGCTGCGGCTTATGGAAACGGATGAGGATGCGGATTGAGCTGTTCAGGCGTCAGCGGCTGCTTCGCATACCCGAGTTCCGCGGGCACCGTAAACACCCTTTCCAGACCTGTCAAACGGGTAAGATGATGTCCGAACGTCATCGGCAGCATCCCTGGAATCAGCACTTTCACGCAGTACAATCCGTTTCTCTTGATTTCCGGCGTCGTCTGGTCCACCACAATCACATCAAGCTGCAATCGGCGAAACGCCTGAAGGATATCCTTCAAATCATCGGTCAGATCCGCATTCCTCGCCACCCGCTTGAATTCCTCGTCAAACGTTCGCAGCGGCCGTCGTTCATCCAGCAAAAACCGGAGACGTTCCTCCGCTTGCGGCAAGCTGTACAGCATGGAATGGTCTTCCATGTGCCGCACCAGAAACGGATCGCTTAACATCCGCTCATACTTCTCCCGGTTCGCCTCAAATTTCTCGTCCAGCGTCAGCAGCATGCCGGCCAACTCGTGAATCGCGCTTTTTACCGCCCGCACCGGATCCGGGTGAGCTCCGGCCGCGCAAATCAGATTTACTCCCTTCTGTTTCCTGTTTTTCGCCATCGCCCAGACGCTTGGAATGCCGTGCTCCATCGTCGAGTTATACAAATGGACGTCATACCCCGCAACCTCGCGCAAACGCTCGACCATCAACCGCAGTTCCCGGTCGTTGGCGGAATCAGGCTCAAGACGCGGGAGAGTCATCTGCGCGTACCAAGTCATCAAGAACGAATCGCGTTCCACCACTTCCAGAATGCCGTAAAAAATAGCCTCCTCCAGACTTCCGCCCAACGCGCAGCCGTTGGATGTTTCAAAAACAAAGCCATGCCCGCAAGCCAAGCTGTAATAGGCGAGCAGCTCCGGAACGAGAATCGGCCGTTCCTGCAAAAACGAATACCCCCACACCCATTCGATCGGGCGATCCGGATCGAACGGCTTGAACGGAAATCGGGGCATCGCGTACTGTTCCTGCGAGTGCACGCCTACCTTGACGGGATGGAGCGCTTGATCCCCCACATTGCGGAAGCTGTCGCGAATCACTGTCCGTTTGCCCCGGGGCGCCATGCCGCAGTAGCGCTCCAATCCTTCCAGAATGGCGGTCAGTTCGCTTTCCGCATAAGAATGGGTCCGGCCTGCCGTAGCTTCGTCCTCCGCAAACAACGGCAGATTGACGCTCACATCGGCAAACGGCGACACGAGGTCATGCATTTTCCCGTTCAAAAAACCCGTCCGGTAATCGAGATAATCTTTGGCCAACACTTCCTTCAGCTCATCCATCGAACGGCAGCGGTAACTGCCGGGACTAACCTTCGGACTGGGCCGCAATGTAATTCGCGCCGTTTCCGGCGAATCGTCGGGCAATCGTCCGCAAACCGGACAGAGCGGGTCGGGCAGAAACAGATGAAGAGAGCTTTTCAGCGTTTTCAGGCTGATGAAAAACATCCTTCCTTCCGAGCGGGCCCGACGTCCTTGCAGCACCCTCCGCGCCTCGGACGCGACCAGATGAGCCACATGCGCAAGTCCCGTGCGCGATGCCCAGGCGTCGCGCGGCGCCCCCCCATTATCCGCAATCCTTTGCTGCAGCTTCCGCATCTCCATCCGGTCGCGTCCCGCCATGAGCTGCCGCAAGTCCGCACATTGGGAACACCCCGGCGTATCCGGGCGAACGAGCGGACCAACCACCCCCTCGCCGAATGACACGAAGCCGCGCAGCCAAGGAATGCCAGCCTGCTGCAGCACCTGTTCCGCCTGGCGATGCATGGAAGGATGCCAGGCATCGTGCAGCACGAGAGCCAAATCCGCGGATTCCGGCACTTTTTCCTCGAAATCGGACCGACTAACGACTTCATATCGGGTGGACAATTCTCCGCGCACGAAGTCCGCCAACAGCCCTTCCCCGACAATCAGTACGACCGCGCTCACCGGGACTCCTCCTTTCGCAGCGACACGCCGAACACTCCCGCCAGACCGTCTTTCAAAAACGGTTCCAGCGCCAGATCGAAGATTACGAGCCGCTTGCCGTTCCGTTTCAAAATCTGCAGGGCGGACCGCATAACCTCCGGTAGAGCCGCATCTTCACATGCGGGAACTGAGAGGGGCCCGGGCGCTTTTTCTTCCACGATTACTGACGAAACCTCCAATGCTTGCTCCGCGTTGCAGGCCGATTCGTTTTGGGCCTTCAATAGCGCTTGACGCAGCACGTTGCGCAGCGCCATGGTCGTGTTCAGACCTGCACCGCCAAACCAGCGGCCGCCTGCGCCGACCCATACGACAGGGAAGCCGGACGTTTCCTCTCCCAAGCCGATTACCGGTTCTCCCTGCATCGTGGTTAACGCCCGCAAATAAAAGCGGCACCGCTCATCTTCCACCGCACTCAACCGTACCGGGAAAACATGAGGAATTCGATCCGCCTGTCGCTTTCCCAACTGTTCAGCCAAGCACTTTAACAGCCCGCGGCAAACGCCTTCCGCAGCCGTCTCCCCCGCTCCGACACCGACAAATTCCCGCGGTTCGGCCGTACGAACCTCCGCTTCCCGATGAGAAGGATGGGGCGTCTCGAGCAGACCGGCCAATCGCGACACATACGCTTCAATCCCGGCCAATCCCGCTTCCCGCCGCGCTTCCTCATGCGTCATGCCTGCACAGACCATTTCAGGAAGCAGCCCGGCCGGCCCCTCCGACAGCGGATCGGCTGGCTGAACGCGGCACTGGGAAAGCGGAAGCTGCTTCAAGTCCCCCTCCTCCCAGATATGGAAAATTCCTGATTCCGCCGAAGTTAACTTGCTGAAGTAAGCAAGCAATCCGTTCGGCTCGCTTCCGCCCGAACTCCGGTCGAGCCGCTGATTCAGGTCTTCAACCGGTTCGACCGCCGCTCGTCCGGCCACCAGCGGATGAGGCAGGAACGGATGCCAGCTTCCTTCCAACGTCTCCAAATTCAGTACATACACTGTGTTTTTCAGCTCCGAATCGGTCACCTCCGTCACCGTTTTGAACAATTCAAACACGATCACATTCGCCAGCATCGCTCCCGCTGTGGAAGAGAAGGCGTGCAGCTGCGGGTCTTTGCAAAGCGCGGATTGATGCAAGCGGCGCCACGCCGACTCCCAACATCCCTCGGCATCCGGAAGCACCAGCGGACCCGCCAAACCCGCCTGCTGATAACAGATGGCGGGTAGCAGCACCTTCTTCTCCTCCCTGCATGCTTTATGAACGCTCCGAAGCTCCTCCACTTCGCCCTCCTGCGACACATACAAAATCCAGTCAAACAGCCGCACAACTTCCCGCCAGGAACTCGGCCCTTCGATCTGCAGGGCGACCTCTTCCAACGCCACACCGGGATCCGATTTACGGAAATGCTCCGCCAGTTCCGCCAACCGCTGCCGGTTGGTCGGCACCGAGTCCGTCACCAGCATGTTGAACCTGGGCAATCCGGATTCGAACAACGCCGCAGCCAAAGAGACAAAAAACGGGCCGGAACCGATCGCCAACACTTTGGCCTGGCGGTAACACTGAAACCGGTACGCCCCCGAATCGCCGAAATAATCCAAAAATTCGATTTGCGAAGCATACTTTTCAACAATTCCGCCCGGCAGCCGATGCGGACGATCTTGGCTTAAATCCCGAACAAAGCCGTTTTGGTACAGTATTTCCGCGATTTCGTACACCCGCTCCCGGTATGGGTCCGGTAATTCGTCCGTCAATTCCTCCAGTGTATATTTCCCGTCGAACACCGGCATCAGTCTTTCAATCCACTGATCGATCGCCATGCCCTCCATACGGAACGTGCATGCATTGTTCCGAAAATATACACCGCCGTCCGGATCAGGGAGAAAATACGTGTCCCCTTTCACTTTCAGACGCATAGAAGGGTTCAACTTTGTCATATCACTCCTCCTAACCGTGATGTTCTTAATAAAAAGCACCATTGCATTCACTGTAATTTTATGTACTGCTATTTGTCCCTCATGCCTGTTCCTCAAGAGAAGAGCCCCTGCCAGCCGACTAACTGATGCAGGGGCTCTTTTCCTTAAAAGCAGTTCATGCGTTACGAGCAGCGGGCACAGCCGCCGCAATGGCCGCCACAAAAGCCGCCGCAATGGCCGCCACAAAAGCCGCCGCACCGGCCGCCGCAAAAGCCGCCGCACCGGCCGCCACAAAAACCGCCGCACCGGCCGCCACACTGGCCGCCACACTGGCCAAATCCGCCGCAAAAGCCAACGCACACACCAACACACAGCCTTCCTTGAGCCATCTCGTACTGGATTTGATTGTTCCAAGGCGTCGCCTCGCCCGCCTTCATCTCGCCAACTTTCAGCTTCTGAACCTCTTTTTTAAACTCATCCATTGTCTACAACCTCCATAGTATAAAGTCAATATTCTGCGCCGGCAGCGTAACCGGGAACCTTGGGATAATCCATGACACAAGATGGCTCAATGGACTCCGGGAAAAAGTTCAGGGAAATCACTGCCGGCAGGTGAATCCGTCCAATGTTTCGGATCACCTCGACAAAATTTACTTCAATTTATGAAATTGCATCCGCTTTTGTTACTGCTTTGAAAACCTATTTTAGGCAAACAAGCCATAAAATCAGCTTCAACATCGGAGTTGGATAAATCATACATGGTTTGGGAAACATACGCACATGAACATCCGAAAGGGGAAAGACGATGCCTAAAAACAAAAAACGGGGTAACCGGAACGATGGCAATCAGGAACTTCTCGAAACGATAGAACCCGCCGCAGCATTGGGTAACCACTTATATCCCGATCAAATCGATATCAATGAAGTTAGATTGAAGTCGGGACAACCAAGGATAGGAGACAATCACTAGCCTAAAAATTTAAAAAATTTGCAATTTCAACCGTTCTATGAAGCGGGCCATTTCAATATATTAGCAATAAGCTTAGACTTCAAAGTCTAAGTAATTTGGGAGGGATTCATATGGGGACGGATGACAAGCAAATCGCCATTTCAGAAGAGGAATTCATCGAAGAATCTTTAACGGAAGAAGAAGGAAGCGAAGAAGCGGAAGAGGCCGAAGAGGAAGCTGGCGGAGAAGACGCAGAAGAAGAAAGCGATGAGGAAGAAAGTGTTGAAGAACGTGTTGAAGAGGAAGATGATGACGAAGATTAACCGGATTGGCAATTCATATCATTAACAACCCTCCATCCTGTAACCGAGCTTTAGTAAACATAAGAGCGGTACCGACGCAATTTGCCGGTACCGCTCTTTTTGCCGTTTGCCCATTGCCCGTGCGCCGTCCTGGGCGGGCATGAATCTGTCTTCCGCATCATTGAAGTCTAACCGGCCATCTCCTCCAACAGATGACCGTAATGATCCTTTATGCGCATATAGCTTTCCGCGGCGGCTCCGTTTCCCCAATCGTAGATCGTGAACACCCCGATGCCGATGCCGTTCGGGTCGGTTACCCCACCGTGTCCGTAGTTCTCCATCATAAACCCGTAGTCCCGTTCATTAAAAAACGGGTGCGCTTTCTCCCACTGCTCCTTCGTCTTCACATTTTCCGGACAATACATCATGACAAAAGAACAGCGCAGCGCAGCCCATCCGCGTTCCATATATTCCGTTCTTTGCAGTTCGAGCCCGTACTGGATAATCAGCTCGGCAAACAAGCTCTGGCGCGCATCGTTCCATTCGCCGTCGCAGTTCATAACCCCGAACCCGCCGAGAACATCGACATACATATACGGCGGCTGCCATGAAGCCTGGTACATCAGCATTTCATCCAAACACCGTTCGCCCGTCCGAAAATATTCCCGCTCTCCGGTCAGTTTGTAACAATGATACAATGCCTCGGCCGTCCAAAACATCGAGAAGTTGCACTGTTTGTACATGTTGTTGCGGGCCACTTTTTTCCCGACCCATTCCTTGTTCCCGTAAGTGCAGCAGGACCAGTACGTTTCGAAATCTTCCCATCTGCCTTCCGGAACGATGTCCCGCATCACGGCGCGCATCGCCTTCAAGGCCGCAGACAAATAGCGTTCGCTGTTCGTCAGCTCGTAAAGCTTCAACAAAAAAGTAACGGACAGCGAAGTTTCCGGCGATTCGCGCAAAATCGCGTACGGCTCCAATGTATCTTTGTTCAGCCAGGCCGGAAAGTATCCTTTATCGTCCTGCAGTTCGAGCAATGCGTCGCCATAACGGCGCGCGTAGGCGAGCAATCGCGGATCCGCTTCAAGTTCTTCGTACCATCTGAGCATAAGCAGCGCTGTCCAGCTCATGTCCAGCACGTGGAAAGGAGCCTCTTTGGCGCTGCCCCAGTTCGCGATCGGATTGCGGTTGGAATTTCCCCAGTAATACGTTTCCCACCCTTTCGAACGGTTGACCGTCATGCCGTCGATCTCGACCTGCTCCATCTCGGTGGCGATGACCGTCGGGAACAATCCGTTCGTCTGCGGGGCGGACAAGGCCAATTCTTTGGTCATCAGGGCCCGCTCAATCAACCCGCTATCGCCCTTATATTTTCCGTACCGGTACAACCCTTGGGCCGAACGGAGCGAGCTGAACCAGGCCTGGTTCCATATGGAACGAAACTCTCTTTCATTCACAACCCCGGGATAATTCGGGCTCTGCGTCACGTTGACGATGAACACGGGCGCGCCTACTTTCTTGCCGTCCAGTTCGAACTGCTGCCAGACGCTGTTTTCCCACGTATGGAAAGCCCAGTTATACGTATATTCGACATAACGCTCCAGCGGTCCGACGGCCGGCGCCCCTTGACGGAACAACGGCGCGCCCCAACGGCTCCACAGAAAATCCAGTACCGGGCGCCACGGATTGGAAACAGGCTCCCCGTTATCAAACAGCATAAGATAAAATCCGAATTCCACCTCTCCCGCCGGATAACGCGCTCCCGGCTCGCGCCGGTACAGGACGTGCTCTTCTACCTTGTAACGGCTCATGCCTAACGTCAGTCTGTTTCGTTCCGCGTTCAGATCCATGTACCACCTGACCGGCGTTCCTTTCGACATGATGTCCAAATCGGGAATCACGATGAGCAACCGGTGCGAATCCCGGACGATGAGTGCAGGGGATCGGAAGCTGTGCTGATCGATAATATGGTCATCCGTCGGTGTAAGATGCGGAGCCCAATGAAAATCGGGAGTAAATGCGGGATATATATTAAGCTGCCAGTCGTCCTGCCGGACCTCTCGGGTCAACCGGAAGCGAAGGCCGACCCTCACGGTGTGGGCGTCGATTCGTTCCTGTGTTACGGCAGGATGGACATCCGCAAGCGTGTCGTATGTGATTTTATCGATCATTCCCCGAATGCCGGTTCCATGCTCCAGAATGAGTTCGTGCATGTTCGTCAACCTCCTTAAGCCGTAGTTTAGTGCTGGCGCCTGTCCGTTATCTCTATCCTATGGAACAGGCCGTTTACTGTCCATTCTCCGGTTCGTCCGATTCAATTTACGATAAATTCGTGCCGGATTCGGGCAATCTGCACCTCCTTTCTCCGCAATGATGGTGGCCATTTGCCGCGTCTGGCCGCTGCCCAACCGTCAGTTCCACGGGCCATCTTAATCCAAGCTGCTCGACTATGCGCCGAATGTCCAGTACAATTCGTTGATCCTCCCCCGCCATAAGGATCCCTCCATCGCTAGTTCGTATATATGCATAGTTTACTACCCGAAATTGACAATGGGCTGTCATAGAACAAACGTTTTGTTGAGATTTTTTTTAAAAAAACCGGGATTCTTCACCGGTAAATAGCCGTCCATCTCTTTAGCTGTTCTTTCACTTTTTCGCGTACCGGCGCCGGTTCCAATATTTCCGCAGAAGGACCGTATTGGAATACCCAGTTCAAGAACTCCCGCTCGTGATTTACGGTAACCTCGAACAGCAAACTGCCGTCCGGCAAATCCGTCATTTTCGGCCGCACAAACATTTCTTCTTCCTTGATGTATCGGGCCACTTCCGGATAAAACCTTACCTTGAAATGGATGTTCTCCTCTCCGCGCTCAATGGACCAGGTGTTTTTCAAGTATTGGTCAATCGCAAAGTCTTTCTTGTCATAATGATTCGGGGTGATGTCCACCTTCCGAAACCGGCTCAAGCGGAATGTCCTTACTCCGTTCTTCAAGTGGCAGTACCCGATTAAATAAAACCTCTGCTCGCGCGGGACCAGGTAATACGGGTCAATTTTCCTTTCCGTCGTTTCGTTCCGGCTTTGGGTATGATAGACGGTATCGATCGTTTTTTGCGAGAGAATCGCCTGAATGATCGGATACAGAAAATTTTCGCTCTGTTCCCGGTACGCGGGCGTGCCCATTTGGATGATATCCGCGATGTTTGCGATAATATCCTTGTGGCGGGATTTTTCTTTCAAGTGCGCGGCCATCACTTTATCGTGAGCAGCCTGAAAACCCGGAGGCAGCTTGCTTATGTCCACCACCGAAGGAAGCATCGAGAAGACCAGAGCTTCCTGCTCGGTAAAATTCAAAGGATACATGGAAAAGTTGCCGACAAAACGGTAGCCTTTTCCGTATCCTTCATTGGTAATGGGCGCGATGTGATCCATAAGGCGCAGGTCCCGATAGATGGTCCGCTCGGTCGTTTCGCAGATGTCTGCGAGTTCTTTCGCCGAAATGCCCGGCCTCGCTTGAATCGCGTTCAAAATTTTAAAGAAGCGAATGATTTTTTCCGTCATGTCGTTCCCTCCGTTATTAGGCCGTAGTACCTATATACCCATAATTCGCCAAAGAGGGGAGCGTTCCTGCTTGAATCCGCTCATTTTGAGCAATGTTCTTCCTATACAGACGTGCGGTGGTTCACCGGCCACATGTTCCCGATGCCGATCATTTCTTCCGGCTCGCGCACCAGCTGGACGATGACCGTATCTTTGACGACAAAACGAACAACGCCAACCGCCTGCGCGCCGATCTTATCGTAAATTCTTCCGGAGCTTCGGCACCCTTTGGGAACCGTATACGGACTGTTGGCCACATAGCCGATCTTTCCAATAGGCGTTATTTCAGCCTTAATCGCTTCTTGATCATACGGATTATCCGGTTCTTTGGCCAAAAGGATCCTCTGCCCCGGCTTGATAAATTCCGTGCCGAAATAATGCTGTGTTCCGGTAATTGCAACGTATATCGACTG
>JAWLCZ010000048.1:0-22569 GCA_041686835.1 Paenibacillaceae bacterium
GGCATATGCGCATGATGATGTCGCAAATCCGCAAAGTGCAGAATATGTCCAAAGACGAACTGATGGCGGAAGCGAAAAACCTGGGCGCTCCGTATGAGCTGCTGCTGCAAGTGCATGAGACCGGCAAGCTGCCTGTCGTCAACTTTGCGGCGGGCGGTGTGGCTACGCCTGCGGACGCGGCGCTGATGATGCATCTCGGCGCGGACGGCGTCTTCGTCGGATCGGGAATATTCAAATCGGACAATCCCGAAAAGTTTGCAAGAGCGATCGTGGAAGCGACAACGCATTATACCGATTTCAAGCTGATTGCCGAACTGTCCAAAAATCTCGGCACCCCGATGAAGGGAATCGAAATATCCAAGCTGGAAGCATCCCAGCGTATGCAGGAACGCGGCTGGTGATGGGTACATTAGCGAGCTTAAGGGAAGTGTGCAAACCATGAAAATAGGCGTACTCGCACTGCAAGGAGCCGTTGCGGAACATATACGCATGCTTGAACGAGCCGGTGCGGAAGGGATAGCCGTAAAAAGAACGGAGCAATTGCCCGAACTGGACGGCATCATTCTACCGGGCGGGGAAAGCACGACGATCGGCCGATTGATGCGCATTTACGGCTTTATCGACGAATTGAAGCGTTTTTCCGACCAGCGCAAGCCGATCTTCGGAACATGCGCCGGACTCATCCTTGTCGCCAAACAGATTGCCGGACAGGAAGAAGCTCACCTTGGGCTGATGGATATCAAAGTGGCTCGCAATGCGTTCGGCCGGCAGCGGGAAAGCTTTGAAACGGATCTGCCGGTGAAAGGCATCGACGAGCCGATACGAGCCGTATTTATCAGAGCTCCGCTAATCGAGGAAGTCGGACCGGAAGTTGACGTACTGGCAACGTTCCGCGATCAGATCGTGGCGGCTAGACAGGGGCATCTGCTGGCCGCATCGTTCCATCCGGAATTGACGGATGACAGCCGAATGCACTCGTATTTCCTCGATATGGTGAAAGAGAGTCAATCGTCTTCCATGATTAAGTAATTGGCGAACGGGCGCCTTCATCCGACGATACGGAGGATGGGGGCTTTTTTTTGAGACCCGGACGAAGATCGATTCGGTTCCGTGCAGGTTGAATAATCGCCAACGCTGTAGTACATTATGATTCATATACATTTTCCCTTACGGGAGGGGTACGTTTTGCTGGACGTTAAACTGTTGAGAAATGATTACGATCGTGTAAAAGAAGCGTTGAACCGCAGGGGCAAAGCATTGGACGAACTTGCGAAGTTCCCCGCCCTCGATGTTCGCAGAAGAGAATTGCTGCAGGAGAGCGAACAGTTGAAAAACCGCCGCAACGTCGTTTCCCAGGAAGTGGCGCAGCGCAAAAAGGCGGGGCAGGATGCGGAACAGCTGATTAAGGAAATGCGCGACGTGTCCGATCGGATTAAACGGCTGGACGAGGAAATCCACGGCCTGGAAAAGGAGATTAGCGACCTGCTTCTTTCCGTTCCGAATATTCCGGACGAAAGCGTGCCTGACGGCAAATCGGAAGACGATAATGTGGAGCTGCGCCGCTGGGGAGACGTTCCTTCGTTTTCATTCGAGCCGAAAGCGCATTGGGAAATCGCCCAGGACCTGGATATCCTCGATTTTGAAAGAGCGGGCAAAGTGACCGGTTCGCGGTTCGTGTTTTACAAAGGAGCGGGAGCCCGGCTCGAGCGGGCGCTGATCAACTTCATGATGGATCTGCACAGCGGCAAGCATGGGTATGAGGAAATTTTGCCGCCGCATATCGTGAACCGGGACAGCATGATCGGCACCGGGCAATTGCCGAAATTCGAAGAGGATGCATTCAAGCTGAGCGATACGGACTACTTCCTCATACCGACCGCGGAAGTGCCGGTCACCAATTACTACAGGGATGAGATTTTAAGTGCGGACGAGCTGCCGAAATATTTTGTCGCGTTCAGCCCGTGTTTCCGTTCCGAAGCGGGTGCCGCAGGCCGGGATACGCGCGGCTTAATCCGACACCACCAGTTTCATAAAGTGGAACTGGTAAAGCTGACGAAACCGGAAGAATCATACGGCGAACTGGAAAAGCTGACAAGCGATGCGGAGCAGGTGCTGCGGCTTTTGAAACTGCCGTACCGCGTCGTTCAGTTGTGTGCGGGCGACCTCGGTTTTTCCTCCGCCAAAACGTACGATCTGGAAGTATGGCTGCCAAGCAGCAATACGTACCGCGAAATTTCCTCTTGCAGCAATTTTGAAGATTTCCAGGCAAGAAGGGCGAATATCCGTTTCCGCAGAGAAGCGGGCGCTAAGCCGGAGTTTGTGCATACGCTGAACGGTTCCGGTCTGGCCGTAGGCAGGACGGTTGCGGCGATATTGGAAAATTACCAGCAGCCGGACGGCAGCGTCGTCGTTCCCGAAGTCCTGCGTCCCTATATGAATAACGCTCAAGTCATTAGCAGAAAATAGACCTTGAATTCTTTTTTGCAACTGTGGTACAATGCTTTTTGTCACTGCAGATGCATCGGGAGAGGTGGTCGAGTGGTTTAAGGCTCTGGTCTTGAAAACCAGCGAAGGGGCAACTCTTCCGTGGGTTCGAATCCCACCCTCTCCGCCATACATTACATAAACGAACACGCCATGCCTTTCGCTGCATGGCTTTTCTGTTTTTTGGATATGCACCGGCTTTGTACCCGATGGACCGTTAAGGCGATTTTTCCCTGGCGGTTTTTCGTTCTCCCGGATGCATAAAAGCGGCCGTAGCTTCCCACTTTAATAAGGTGGAGGTGCTGCACATGAGCCATCCAACCGGACTGGCGACCGAACAATCGAGGCGGGTGGAAGAATGGAGAAACCATTTTCCCGGCTTTTTATCCGCTGGCGATTCGGTGAACCTATGGGCTGATGAAGCCGATCCGAAAGCGCTCAGAATTCATATCGATACGGCTCACTCCAAATACAGCTTTGATTTTAAATGTACGGATGTGGACGGGCGCGAAGTGAAAGTCGATTTCATCGATGCGGAAAAAGACGGACAGTCGGTGGACGAACATAACGACATCATCCAAAATCTTATTGAAGATTACGTCCGCCATATCCACGAGTGCGCACAGCTTCTCCGGGATAGAACGCACAGGTGAAGGGATGTCGATGGACCTGATATTTTGCGCAGGCGGCGTCATCATAAATCCATTCCGATAAAACGATGACGGTGAAGGAGGAACAAACATGGCGAAGCCCGACACGTATCCCGTCAAATCGCCCGGGCCTGGAAAACAGGAAGAAGACAGGAGACAGCCGGAGCCTCTGTCCGGTTCGAAAGAAGTGAAAAACCGCAACCACTCCCGGCAAAATCACGGGGAAGGAAGTTAACCGGATCAATACGGGATGCGGATATAAAAAGGCAATACGAAAACTGCAGCCTGTCAATGGCTGCAGTTTTTATATCAACATCGTATCGTTTCTTATGTAATGGTCGAGACGACAGGATTTGAACCTGCGACCTCTTGGTCCCGAACCAAGCGCTCTACCAAGCTGAGCCACGTCTCGACCGTCTGAATGTGGCGCACCCGAGAGGACTCGAACCTCCGGCACACAGTTTAGGAAACTGTTGCTCTATCCTGCTGAGCTACGGGCGCATAACGCAAGTATTAATATACCACGAATAGAAGGCCGACGCAAGAGTTTCATCCGGACAATTTGTTCCTGTTTTGGGAACGGCATTTTTTCCAATGAACGGGGCAATTTACCCGTCATTTTTCGCTTTGCGCAGCTTCCTGAAAAAATCGCTCAACAATGCGCTGCATTGTTCCCGCAGTACATCGCCGACGACTTCCGCTTCGTGATTGAAACGCTGCTCCTGCAGCAGATTCATCAGCGTCCCCGCGCATCCCGCCTTAGGATCGGGCGTCCCGTAAACGACTCGTTTCAGCCGCGACTGCACAATCGCTCCCGCGCACATCGGGCAAGGCTCCAGCGTCACGTACAGGGTGCAGTCGAGCAATCTCCACGCATTCAGCATTTCGCTCGCCCGTCGGATGGCGATCATTTCCGCATGCGCCGTCGGATCGCGAAGCGTTTCCCGCAAATTATGTCCCCGTGCGATGATATGATGGTCCCGTACGATAACGGCGCCAATCGGCACTTCGTTCAACGCTTCCGCTTTTTGCGCTTCCCGTATCGCTTCCATCATCCATACTTTATGCTCTTCCAATGTATTCACCTCGAAAAGATGTCCCTGTGGTTGACCGCCGCCATGTGGCTAACTCGCGCTGGGAGTCGCGCGCGGCGAAAAGGTCAGAAAAACGGTTTCTCCGAACGTCTATTCTTGTTAACATGTTGTGGATAACCATGTGGATAACTATCGGGTTATACACAACGAATATTCAGAAAATATGTTTCTTATTGTAAAGGATAGCGTATGGCCTATGCAACAAGAGATGCGGAGCCGTTTCGGCAGACGTGTTCTTGTGCTATAATAGTAAAGTTACAGTCTTATATGTCCTTTCGCAAAAAATAGTCGGTGTAAGGAGTTGTCATAGATATGGCTTTAAAAGCAGGAATCGTCGGTTTGCCCAATGTGGGAAAATCGACGCTGTTCAACGCGATTACGCAAGCGGGAGCGGAATCCGCCAACTACCCGTTCTGCACCATCGAACCGAACGTGGGCGTCGTTGAAGTGCCGGACGAGCGGCTGCAAAAGCTGGCGGACATCGTTGTGCCGAACCGAATCGTGCCGACGGCGTTCGAGTTTGTCGACATTGCCGGTTTGGTGAAAGGAGCGAGCAAAGGGGAAGGGCTCGGCAACAAATTTCTCGCCCATATCCGCGAAGTGGATGCCATCGTCCATGTCGTGCGCTGCTTTCAGGACGAGAACATTACGCACGTTTCCGGGAAAGTCGATCCGATCGGCGATATGGAGACGATCAACACGGAGCTGATTTTGGCCGATGTCGAGACGGTGGAAAAACGGATTGAGCGCTCGCGTAAAAATATGAAAAGCGGCGATAAAAAGTATGCGGCGGAAGTCGAGTTTCTGGAAAAAGTAAAAGAGACGCTCTATGCGGATAAGCCGGCGCGGAGCATCGAGATGAGCGACGACGAAAAACTGATCATTCGCGATCTGCATCTTCTGACGATGAAGCCGGTATTGTATGCGGCGAACGTAAGCGAGGCTGAAGCGGCGAACGCGGACGGCAATCCGTATGTGCAGAAGGTGCGGGAATATGCGGCCGCGGAAGGGGCGGAAGTCGTCCCCATCAGCGCCAAAGTGGAAGCGGAAATAGCCGAACTGGAAGGAGAAGACAGGGAGCTGTTTCTGGCAGAGCTCGGGCTTGCCGAATCCGGGTTGAACCGGCTTATTAAAGCTGCCTATCGCCTCCTCGGGTTATACACTTATTTCACCGCGGGCGTACAGGAAGTGAGAGCGTGGACGATTCGCAAAGGGACGAAAGCGCCGCAGGCGGCCGGCGTCATTCACAGCGATTTCGAGCGCGGGTTCATTCGCGCGGAAGTGGTATCCTATGAAGATTTAATTGGCGCCGGTTCGATGGCGGCGGCCAGGGATAAAGGGCTTTTGCGCCTGGAAGGCAAAGATTATGTCGTGCAGGACGGCGACGTCATGCATTTTCGCTTCAACGTGTGACCGCCGGACATCCTGTATATTACTGCAAATTGACGATACGGCGTCATTCTCCATAAAATAATATATACAAATCGATACGAAACTATAGGGGTGGCAAACTTGTTGGATCGACTCCAAGCCGTAGCCGACCGCTACGAAAAATTAAGCGAACTGCTGTGCGATCCGGACGTGATGAACGATCCGAAAAAACTGCGGGAGTATTCTAAAGAACAATCCGATCTGCAGGAGACGTACTCCGCTTATTGTGAATACAAATCGGTTATCGAACAGCTCGATGCCGCCAAGGCGATGCTCGGCGAGAAGCTGGACGACGAAATGCGCGATCTGGTCAAGCTGGAAATCGACGAGCTGTCGGAGAAAAAAGAGCAGCTGGAAGAAAAGATCAAAATATTGCTGCTGCCAAAAGACCCGAACGACGACAAAAACGTCATTATCGAGATTCGCGGCGCGGCCGGCGGGGAAGAAGCGGCATTGTTCGCCGCCGATTTGTACCGCATGTATACCCGTTACGCCGATATGCAGGGCTGGAAGACGGAAGTGTTGGAATCAAGCGTCAGCGATTTGGGCGGGTTTAAAGAAATCATCTTTATGGTGTCCGGAAAAGGAGCTTACAGCAAGCTGAAATATGAGAGCGGAGCCCATCGCGTGCAGCGGATTCCGACGACGGAGTCCGGCGGCCGCATTCATACGTCGACGTCTACGGTGGCCGTTTTGCCGGAGGCGGAAGAAGTGGAAGTGGAAATTAACGAAAACGACATCCGGATCGACACGTTCTGTTCGAGCGGTCCGGGCGGACAATCGGTCAACACAACGAAGTCTGCGGTCAGGGTAACGCATATCCCGACGGGCATCGTCGTCAGCTGCCAGGACGGAAAATCGCAAAATTCGAACAAAGAAAAGGCGCTGCAAGTGCTGCGCGCGCGGCTGTATGACAAAATGCTGCAGGAAGAGCAGGCGAAATACGCGGAAGAGCGGAAAAGCAAAGTCGGGACCGGGGATCGGAGCGAAAGAATCCGCACGTACAATTTTCCGCAAAACCGCGTCACCGACCATCGCATCGGTTTGACGCTGCATAAACTGGATGCGGTGCTGAACGGGGAAATGGACGAAGTCATCTCCGCGCTGACGCTGGTCGCCCAGACGGAACTGCTTGAAAAAGGAGAGCTCGCTCATTCATGACGGAACGGACGGAAACGGTACGCGAAGCCTTTTTACAGGCTTCTTCTTTTTTACAACGGAGAGGCGTAGAAGACAGCGCCCGCGCGGCCGAGCTATTGCTCTGTCATGTGCTCGATCTGGACAGAACCGCGCTCTTTCTCCGGTGGAACGAACCTTTTCCCGAACGGAAGCGGGCGGAATGGAGAGAGGTGTTGGCGCGCAGAGCGGCAAGGGAGCCGGTGCAGTATATTACGGGCGAGCAGGAGTTTTTCGGCCTGCCGTTTGCCGTAAGTCCCGCCGTGCTCATTCCGAGGCCGGAAACGGAAATTCTTGTCGAGAACATCGTCGCCTTCGGGAAAAAGCTGTGGCCGACTCGGCCGCCCGTCGTGGCGGACATCGGCACCGGGAGCGGGGCCATCGCGGTTACCATTGCCGCGCAGTGTCCCGCGTGGATCGTTCTGGCCTCCGACATTTCGGCCGCCGCGTTGGAAGTGGCCCGGGGCAATGCGGCGAGAAACGGGGTGGAGCGCAAAATTGCGTTTTATACGGGTGATTTGCTGGAACCGTTCATCGCGAGCGGAACCGCAATCGACGTTCTGGTATCGAACCCCCCGTATATTGCGACGGCGGACATTGAAGGGCTGCAGCCGGAAGTGAGGCGGCATGAACCGAGGGCCGCGCTTGACGGAGGGGAAGACGGGCTTATGCTGTACCGGCGGATGATCGATCAGCTGGGCGGCCTGCCCGACTATCCGTCGTTAATCGGCTTTGAGGTCGGACAAGGCCAGGCAAAAACCGTTGCGGCGATGCTCGAATCGCGCCGGTATTGGAACGACATCCGCATAATTCCCGATTTGGCGGGAATCGAAAGACATGTGATAGCCATTCGCTAGATTGATAGGTTTAACTCTCTCATCTATTGACCATACTGGTGGATACGATGGATGAGAGGAGCTTGACCTATGATAAAGCGAGTTTCCGCCAAGTCGTATATATATACTGTTTTTGCACTTATTGTATTGATTACATCATGGGAAGGGAACCGGACGGACGCGGCCGTGGCCGACCGGACAATTCCCGCGCAATCCATCCGGCTGCGCATTCTGGCCCATTCCGACGCTCCCGAGGATCAATGGGTAAAGCGCCGGATCAGAGACGAAATCGTCAGCCGCACGAGCAAATGGGCGAGCGAGCCGAAAAACATTGACGAGGCGAGACAAGTCATACGCTCCCATCTGTCGGAGCTGGACCGTCTTGTCGGAGACGTGCTGAACCGATACGGATTCGAGTACGATCATAAAGTCGAATTGGGCATCGTGCCGTTTCCGACCAAAGTGTACGCCGATAAAGTGTATCCGGCGGGGGATTATGAGGCGCTTCGCGTCACGCTCGGAAGCGGCAAAGGGCAAAACTGGTGGTGCGTATTGTTTCCGCCGCTCTGCTTTATCGACGTAACGGCGGGAGAAGCGATGGCGAAAACTTCTGCGGGACAAGCGGCGGCAAAAACGCCGGCTGAAGGAGGGGCGGATACGCCGCAATCCGGGCCGCAAAAAGAAGTGCGCTTCTTCCTGTGGGACATGATCAAAAAAATCGTTCAAGTGATCAAAGGGTTGTTTTCATAGAATGCTTCATCATCTTTGCAGTATACATCCATGCAGCATACATCGATATAGCATAATCGATATAGCATAATCGATATAGCATACATCCATGCACATCCATGAAACTAACATCGCATAAGGGTTGAGTTTTTCATGCCGACGAAATACTGGAAAGTCGATGCTTCGGCGGGAGCCGGGCATCCGTTCATACAAGAAGCGGGACGAATGCTGAAGGACGGGAAAACCGTGGCGTTTCCGACGGAAACGGTGTACGGATTAGGGGCGGACGCCCGCTCGACATCGGCGGTCAACCATATTTTCAGCGCGAAAGGGAGGCCGTCCGACAATCCGCTCATCGTTCATATCGCCGGAACCGATCAGCTCGGCGAGCTCGTGGACGACCCGGGTGAAACGGCGCTCCGTCTCATCGAACATTTTTGGCCGGGCCCGCTTACGCTCGTGCTTCCGGCAAAGGCCGGCGCCGTCTCGCCCCGCGTGACAGCCGGGCTTTCGACGGTCGCCGTGCGGATGCCGGCGCACCCGGTGGCGCAGGCGATTATTGCGGCGGCGGGATGTCCTGTAGCCGCTCCCAGCGCGAACCGCTCGGGAAGGCCGAGTCCGACGTTGGCGGCCCATGTGCTCGACGATCTCGACGGGCGCATCGACGGAATCGTAGACGGCGGGCCCGCCGGCGTGGGCGTGGAATCGACCGTTGTGGAAGTCGCCGGTTCGCGGGCGCACATTTTGCGTCCCGGCGGCGTCACGCTGGCGGAGCTGCGCCAGGTCGTTTCCGACGTGACGGTCGATGAAACGCTGCTATATGCTGCGGCCGACGATTCCCGGATCGCGGCGCCGCGCTCCCCGGGAATGAAATATCAGCATTACGCGCCGCAAGGCGCTATGACCGTTGTTGCCGGCCATTCCGCAAGGCGCGTCATCGACTGGATTCAGGCCCGGCTTGACGAGGCGAAAGGCCGCGGCGAAAAAACGGGGGTGCTCACGTACGAAGAGCACGCGCATTCGTACCGGGCCGACCTCGTCGTTCCTTGCGGCAGCGTGAGCGATCCGGCTTCGACCGCCCGCAAGCTTTACGGCGCGCTGCGCGCGTTTGACCATGCGAACATTACATTCATTATGGCGGAATCATGCAGCGAAGAAGGCATTGGCGCCGCCGTCATGAACCGGCTGCTGAAGGCGGCGGGAAATCGTATCGTGCGAATCTAGCATGTTTCTCCACTTGTCCGCATATTCTGGAAAAGGAAGGCGGACATGGGGAGGTACAGAGATGGCGGCGCTATTTTCAGCACAGTTCGGACAATTTGTTACGATATTGATTATGGCTATTGCGCTAGGTATGGACGCTTTTTCTCTGGGTATCGGGGTCGGCATTCGCGGAATACGGCTTCTCGATATTTTGAAAGTCAGCATCGTCGTAGGCTTGTTTCATATTATTATGCCGCTCATGGGTCTGTTTATGGGAAGATACGTGAGCACGCTTCTCGGAGACGTCGCAACCGCCGTCGGCGGCGTGCTGCTCATTTTTTTGGGCGCCCATATGGTCTACAGTTCGCTGCGGGGGGAAGAAGTCCGTTCGTTTGACCAGCGGACGCTGTGGGGACTGGTTCTGTTCGCTCTCAGCGTCAGCATCGACTCGCTTTCGGTCGGGTTGTCGCTCGGCTTGTTTGCGTCGGATCTGCTGCTGACCGTACTTCTGTTCGGCACGTTCGGCGGGCTGATGTCCATTCTCGGATTGCTGATAGGAAGACGGGTCGCTCCGGCGTTCGGGGAGTACGGGGAAGCTTTCGGCGGCATCATTTTGTTGGTGTTCGGCATTAAATTTTTATTTTGAAGCGATAGCGGCATTCGTTTTGCGGTAAAATATAACGAGATGCAGGGGAAGGGGGACAAGTGGATGAAGCGCATTCTTTTCGTCTGTACCGGAAATACGTGCAGAAGCCCGCTGGCGGAAGGGTTGTTTCGCGATATGGCAAGCAAGGAAGGACTCGACGTGGAAGTCCGCTCGGCCGGAGTTTCGGCGCTGGACGGTTGGCCCGTTTCGGAAAATACGTTAAAAATCCTGGAAGAAAAGGGAATATCGGAAAAAATGAGCTCGAACGCCATCTCCGAACAATGGGTCGATTGGGCGGACGTGATTCTGACGATGACGGTCAGCCATAAAAGAAACGTGATCGGGCGGTTCCCCCAGGCGGTGGAAAAAACGTTCACTTTGAAAGAATACGTCGAGGACGATGCCGCAGTGCTGGCGAACATTGCGGAGATCGAGCGCCTCTATACGGAAAGGGAACTGAAAAAAGCGCTGGACCAGAAAATGACCGAAGAGGAGCAGGCCAGATTAACCGAGTTGGAAAACAGCCTGCCGAATTACGATATCGTCGATCCGTTCGGCGGATCCCTCGACACCTACAGGAAGTGTTCCGAGGAGATCGAACAAAGCCTGCGTAAGCTCGTCAGCAAATTAAAGGGCTGAATGTTTTCGTTCCATCTCTTTACACGTACCGGAGAATGCGGTATGATGGAAGCAAAAGCTAGGACTCGATGTGACTGGCGACGAGGTGGATAACCACAGTGGAGCATCGAGCGATACGGCCGGTCGCCTGGGCAAAGGAGCAACGCGTCATATGCGCGGTATGCTCTTTTTTGCTTGTTGGGTTATAATATACGCAAAATGACAACGGGAGGCGTTACTCATGAAAATTGCTATCGGAGCGGATCATGCCGGCTATCGTTTAAAAGACGAATTGATACCGTTTATTCAGTCTCTCGGGCATGAGGTCGAAGATTTCGGCTGCAGCTGCCCGGATTCCGTCGATTACCCCGATTACGCGAACGAGGTTTGCCAACGGGTCGTGTCCGGCGAAGCCGATAAAGGGATTCTTATTTGCGGCACCGGCATCGGCATGACGATTGCGGCCAACAAAATCCCCGGCATTCGCTGCGCGCTCGTTCACGATACGTTCTCGGCAAAAGCGACCCGCGAACATAACGATTCGAACGTGCTGGCGATGGGGGAAAGAGTCGTCGGGCCCGGCCTCGCCCAGGAAATCGTGCGCGTCTGGCTGGAAACGGAGTTTTCCCAAGGGGCCCGGCACGAAAACCGCATCCGCAAAATCAAGTCGCTGGAAGAAAAATATTCGCTGCACCCTTAAATCGGCGGATGAATGGAGCGCAGGACGGTGATGTCAGTGCAAGGCTTGGAAACGATAGCGGCCGACGTGGAGACGCTCGTAAGGGAACTTGTGCGCATCGGCAACGTAACGTCGGGACAAATTATCGTCATCGGGACGAGTACGAGCGAAGTCATCGGCAAGCGCATCGGCACGTCCGGGACGGAAGACGTGGCGCGGCAAATTTTTCAGGCGGTTGACGCGGTGCGGAAAGAAACCGGATTTTATCCGGCGTTCCAATGCTGCGAACATCTGAACCGGGCGATTGTGGTGGAAAAAGAATTGCTCCGCCATTACCCGCTGGAAGAAGTGAGCGTCATTCCCGTGCCGAAGGCGGGAGGCTCGATGGCCGCTTACGCCTACCGCCATTTTGCCCATCCGTGCGTTGTCGAAACGATACAGGCGCATGCCGGAATCGACATCGGCGACACGCTCATCGGCATGCATTTGCGGCGGGTGGCCGTTCCCGCCAGACTGTCGGTCAAGCGGATTGGCCATGCCCACGTCAATGCGGCCTATACCCGGCCGAAGCTGATCGGCGGCGCAAGGGCCGTTTACACTTTGGACGCCTCTTCGGGGAACGATACAAATCACTGCAATTAGGGGGAAATGATTATGGAACATTTGCGCAATTCCGATCCGGAACTCGTCAAAGCGTTGAATTTGGAGCTGGGCCGGCAGCGGAACAACATCGAGCTGATCGCTTCGGAGAACATCGTCAGCCGCGCGGTTATGGAAGCGATGGGCACGGTTCTCACCAACAAATATGCCGAAGGCTACCCCGGCAAACGGTACTACGGCGGCTGCGAATATGTCGATATCGTGGAAAATATCGCGCGAGACCGGGCGAAGCGGTTGTTCGGAGCGGAGCACGCCAACGTGCAGCCGCATTCCGGGGCGCAGGCGAACATGGCCGTCTATTTGGCGGCGCTGAAAGCCGGCGATACGGTGCTCGGCATGAACTTGGCACACGGAGGGCATTTGACGCACGGCAGTCCGGTGAACGCATCCGGCATCCTTTACAATTTCGTTGCCTACGGCGTAAATGAACAGACGCACCTTCTCGATTACGACGAAATCCGCAAAGCGGCGTTCAAACACCGGCCGCGGCTCATCGTAGCCGGAGCGAGCGCCTATCCGCGCATCATCGATTTCGAAGCGCTCGGACAAATCGCGAACGAAGTCGGCGCGCTGTTAATGGTCGACATGGCGCATATTGCCGGGCTTATCGCCGCCGGGCTTCATCCGAACCCGGTTCCGCACGCCCATTTCGTCACGACGACGACGCACAAGACGCTGCGCGGGCCGCGCGGCGGCATGATTCTGTGCCGCAAAGCGTGGGCGCAGGCGATAGACAAGGCGGTATTTCCCGGCACGCAGGGCGGTCCGTTAATGCATGTCATCGCTGCGAAAGCGGTCGCCTTCGGCGAAGCGCTGCAGCCGGAATTCAAAACGTACTCGGAACAAGTCGTGAAAAACGCCAAAACGTTGTCCGAGGCGCTGCTAGCCGAAGGGTTCAACCTGGTGTCCGGCGGAACCGACAATCATTTGATGCTTATCGATCTGCGCAACATGAACATCACCGGCAAAGACGCCGAACACCTGCTGGATCAGGTCGGCATAACCGTCAATAAAAACGCCATTCCGTTCGACCCGACGAGCCCGTTCATTACGAGCGGCATCCGGATCGGCACCCCCGCCGTTACGGCCAGAGGGATGGATGAGGAAGCGATGAAGACGATAGCGAAAGTCATCGGGCTTACGCTGAAACATCCGAACGACGCTTCGGTCCACGATAAAGCGCGCGGCATGGTCAAGCAATTGACCGAACAATTTCCGATTTACGAAGGTTTGACGTACTGAGTATTAAGGAAAGGATTGGCACAAATCGTGCCGATCCTTTTTTTGCACGAATGGTTCATGTTTGCCGTTTTTTTGGTGAACATAATACGGGGCCGTTATGATATAATGGGTGGGACATCCACTGCTTCACGTTTTAGGAGGACGTTTATGGGAAAAGTGTTTATATGCGATCATCCCCTTATTCAGCATAAGCTCACTTACATACGGGATATGAACACGAAAACGAAAGATTTTCGCGAATACGTCGATGAAGTGGCCACGTTGATGGCTTATGAAATTACGCGGGATATCCCGCTGGAGAAAGTCGAAGTGCAGACTCCGGTGGCGAAAGCCGAATGCAAGATCATCTCCGGCAGAATGCTCGGGCTTATCCCGATTTTGCGCGCAGGGCTCGGTATGGTCGACGGCATTCTGAAGCTGCTGCCCGCCGCCAAGGTCGGGCATATCGGACTTTATCGCGATCCGGACACGCTGAAGCCGGTCGAATATTATGTCAAACTGCCGACCGATGTGCAGGAGCGGGAGCTCATCGTCATCGATCCGATGCTCGCGACCGGCGGCTCGGCCAACGCCGCGATCGATCTGCTGAAAAAGCGAAACTGCACGCAAATCAAACTGATGTGCCTTATTGCCGCGCCGGAAGGCATCAAAGCGGTGCAAGACGCCCATCCGGATATCGATATTTATGTGGCCGCCATCGACGACTGTCTCAACGATCACGGTTATATCGTTCCCGGTTTGGGAGATGCGGGCGACCGGCTGTTCGGAACCAAGTAAAAAGGCGGTGTAAAACTATGGACAAAATCAAAATTATGACGATATTCGGCACCAGGCCGGAAGCGATAAAAATGGCGCCCCTCGTGCTGGAGCTGCAAAAGCATCCGCAGCATATCGAATCGCTCGTCTGCGTAACGGCGCAGCACAGGCAATTGCTCGATCAGGTGCTCGAGGTGTTCCGCATCAAGCCCGATTATGATCTGAATGTGATGAAGGAGAGCCAGTCGCTGAACGAGCTGTCCGTCCGCGTCATCCAAGGGCTGGAGCCGATTTTGCGCGAAGCGAAGCCCGACTTGATTCTCGTGCACGGAGATACGTCGACGACGTTTCTCGCCAGCTACGCGGCCTTTTTGCAGCAAATCCGGATCGGGCACGTGGAGGCAGGACTCCGAACGTGGAACAAATGGTCCCCTTATCCGGAAGAAATGAACCGCCAGCTGACCGGCGTGCTCGCCGATCTGCATTTTGCCCCGACCGAATGGTCGGCAAACAATTTGCGCGCGGAAAACAAGCCGGAATCCGCCATCTACATTACCGGAAATACCGCGACCGATGTGTTTCCGTATACGGTGCAGCAGCATTTCTCCCATCCGGTGCTCGAGTGGGCCGAAGGCAAGCGGATGATCCTGATGACGGCGCACCGCCGGGAAAATCAGGGCGAACCGCACCGGCAAATCTTCAGGGCGGTCAGGAAAATTGCCGACGAATTCTCCGATGTCGCCGTCGTTTACGCGGTGCATCCGAGTCCTTCGGTGAAGGAACCGGCGTACGAAATGCTGGGCGATCATCCGCGCATCAAGCTGATCGATCCGCTCGACGTCGTGGAGCTGCATAATTTCTTCCCGCATACGCATATGATTTTGACCGATTCCGGCGGCATCCAGGAAGAGGCGCCTTCCTTCGGCATCCCGGTGCTCGTATTGAGAGATACGACCGAGCGTCCGGAAGGCATTGAGGCGGGAACGCTGGAATTGGTCGGCACGGATGAGCGGAACATATACGAGCGGGCGAAACGGCTGCTGACCGACCCGTCCGCTTATGAGCGGATGAGCAAGGCGGCGAATCCGTACGGGGACGGCAAAGCTTCGGCAAGAATCGTCCAAGCCATTCTATACCATTTCGGATTGTCCGCTTCCAAGCCCGAACCGTTCAAAGCTTGACGATTTGGTGAAAACGCTACAGCGTACAGTTTTACTGTCCGGTTTTCAATTGCGCGAATGCCTTGCCGCATAAGGGTTTCCCTTCATTTTGTTCACGAATTGTTACAATTTATATCAATTGACAAACGTCGCGCTGCTTCGATAAAATAAATGAGGATTCATAGGATGGAGAGATTGGAATGAACGAACCCGGCCCCAAAGATAATCCGTGGCGGGCGGTCGCGCTGGTCAGCGCCATCGGCGCCGATCTGGTCGTGTGCATGCTTGCCGGATATTATATAGGAAAATACGCGAGCCGCTGGGCCGGGGGAGAGCCGATTTGGATTGTTGTCGGCATTATGTTGGGCTTTGTCGTTGGAGTTGCAAGCATCATCTTTTTATTAAAGCGCTACACGGGGGGCTCTAATGGATGAGTTTTCGGCCCATCTGAGAACGGTTCTTAAATCGACGCTCTTTTTTTTGTCCGTTTGTTTTTTCGGTTGGGCTGTTCTGCCGCCGTACAGGGGGTACTTCGCGGGTTTGATATTGGGAACTGCCGTGAGCCTGATCAATGCGCAGTATCTGGCCTGGAAGATCCGCCAGCTTTCCCGGGCTGCGGAGGAAAAGTCCGGACGCAGGGTGAATCTGGGGTTTGTGACCCGGGCTTCGACTTCCCTGTTGGCTGTTCTCGTTTCTTTACGATCCCCGCACATCGAATTTTCCGCAACGCTGGCCGGATTATTTTTCGTGCAATTGGCAACACTCCTAGTGGGCATCATTTCTAATTTGCGCAAAAAAAGCATCTGACTTCCATTGGAAAGGGGTGAACAGGACAAGATGCATGAATCGGTAATCGTTGAAGTGTTGAAAGGCGTCCCCATTGACGTTACAAGCATTGTTATGATTACGGTTACTTCCATTATTGTATTTATTATCGCCCGCATGGCGACAAGCGCGCTTTCGGTGGACAAACCGGGCAAACTGCAAAATTTCCTCGAATGGCTCGTCGAGTTTGTGCAAAATTTAATCGGCAGCACGATGGACATGAAGAAAGGCAAAGCGTTCCTGCTGCTTGGTCTGACTCTCATTATGTTCATCTTCGTAGGAAACATGCTGGGTCTGCCGTTTGCAATCGTTACGGAGCACGACAAACCGTTTTCCCTTTTCGGCTTGCCGGTCGTTTCGGAGGAAGAGATCCACACGGCTGAAGCCAAAGGGCATCACGGCGTAGGGCTCGTCTGGTGGAAATCGCCGACGGCCGATCTTTCGGTAACGATGGGCTTGGCCTTTATGGTCATCGTCATGACGCATTTCCTCGGGTTGACGAGGAACACGCACCACTATTTGAAACACTATGTTGAACCTCACTGGGCCATGTTCCCGCTGAATGTAATCAAGGAATTTTCCAAACTGCTGACGCTCGGCTTGCGTCTATTCGGCAACATTTACGCTGGTGAAGTGCTGATAGCCGTCATTTTGATGGCCGGTGTCGCGGGCATACTGCCGCTTATCGTCTGGCAGGGATTCAGCGTGTTTGTAGGAGCGATTCAAGCCTTCGTGTTTACGATGCTGACCATGGTTTACATCGCGCAAAACATCGAGCACGAAGAGCATTAAATCGACCCGGGCCTTATCCGGGATAAGATCTATAAAATAACAACATATTTTTAAGGAGGATTCTTCAATGACATTTCTTGCAGCAGCAATTGCAATCGGTTTAGGCGCGCTTGGCGCAGGTATCGGTAACGGTTTGATCGTAGGCCGCACCGTTGAGGGGATTTCCCGTCAACCGGAGCTTCGCGGCACATTGCAAACGACGATGTTCATCGGGATTGGTCTCGTCGAGGCACTTCCGGTTATTTCTCTCGTGTTTGCGCTGCTCTTTACTTTCGTGTACGGCGGATAAGCAACAATGGCGGCGGGGAAGGCCTTTAGCCTCCACGCCTTCATTTTGCCCGGATTCTATGTTGGAATAGACGGCTCAGAAGGGAGTGACCTCAGTTGACATTTGTTTGGACCACATTTGTGTACGCGATCATCGCATTTTTGATTCTCTACTTCTTGTTGAAAAAATACGCGTTCGGACCGTTGTTCGGCATAATGGAAAAACGCCGGGATCTCATCCAGGAACAGATTCGAACGGCTGAGCAAAACCGCCGGCAGTCGGAAGAGCTTCTGGCTGAACAGAAGCAGGCGCTGCAAAAGGCCCGTCAGGAAGCTCAGGAGATCATCGAGCAGTCCAGAGTGACGAGCGTCAAACAGGCCGAGGATATCATCGAGCAGGCGAAAGCGGAAGCGGCCCGAATCAAGGAAGAAGCGCTGCGCGAAATCGAAAGCGAGAAAACCAAGGCGGTTGCCGCTCTGCGCAATCAGGTGACCGCGATGTCCGTCCTGATCGCCTCCAAAATTATCGAAAAACAAATTGACGAACAGTCGCAGAAACAAGTGGTTGACCAATACCTGAAACAGGTAGGAGGCAATCTATGAGCAGCAATACGATCGTGGTAAAGAGGTACGCGAAGGCGCTGTTCGAAGCGGCACAGGAGCAAAATATCGCCGCAAAAGTGGAAGAAGAACTGAAAAGCGTTGTGGCGTTGGTGAAAGAAAACGCCGAATTCCGCAAATTTTTGCACCACCCGAACATTGCGGCTTCAGCCAAAGTGGACGTATTGAAACAGGCTTTCGGCGAAGCCATTTCCGCCCCGCTGTTCAATACGCTGCAGCTTTTGATTGAACGAGGACGGGAATCCGCTTTCGATTCCCTGTTGGACTATTATGTGTCGATTGCCAATGAAGCGTTCGGACAAGCGAACGCGACCGTGTACACGCCTTTTCCTCTGGACGAGGCGGAAAAAGCGAAAATTACGGAACAATTCGGCAAACTGTCCGGAAAAACAATCCGTTTGGAACAAGTGATCGATCCGACTCTGCTGGGCGGCATTCAAGTGCGCATCGGCGACCGTTTGTATGACGGAAGCCTGCGCGGCAAATTGGCCAAGTTGGAACAAACTTTGAAGCAAGGTCAAGCATTGTAGAACAGGGGTGAGGTTCAATTGAGTATCAGACCTGAAGAAATCAGCACTCTCATTAAAAAGCAAATCGAACAATACAAGTCGGAGATTGAAGTCGCGGAAGTCGGTACCGTCATCCAGGTCGGTGACGGGATTGCCCGCGCTCACGGACTGGAGAACGTCATGGCCGGCGAATTGCTCGAATTCGCGAACGGCGTCATGGGCATGGCGTTGAACTTGGAAGAAAACAACGTCGGTATCGTTATTCTCGGCCCTTACTCCGACATCCACGAAGGCGACCAGGTGAAACGGACGGGCCGCATTATGGAGGTTCCCGTGGGCGAAGCGCTGCTCGGACGCGTCGTCAATCCGCTCGGCCAGCCGTTGGACGGCAAAGGCCCGATCGAAACGAAGCATTTCCGCCCGGTGGAATCGCCGGCGCCCGGCGTTATCGATCGCCGTTCCGTTTACGAACCTTTGCAAACGGGGATTAAAGCGATTGACGCGATGATTCCGATCGGACGCGGCCAGCGCGAGTTGATCATCGGCGACCGCCAGACCGGTAAAACGGCGGTTGCGATCGATACGATCATCAACCAGAAAGGCAACGGCATGATCTGTATCTATGTCGCCATCGGCCAAAAACAATCGACGGTCGCCGGCGTTGTGGAAACGTTGCGCCGCCACGGAGCGCTCGATTACACGATCGTCGTTACGGCAAGCGCTTCGGAGCCCGCGCCGCTGTTGTTCCTGGCGCCTTATTCCGGCTGCGCGATGGGCGAATATTTCATGTACAAAGGACAGCACGTGCTCGTCATCTACGACGACCTGTCCAAGCAAGCGGCTGCTTACCGCGAATTGTCGCTGCTGCTCAGACGTCCGCCGGGCCGCGAAGCTTACCCCGGTGACGTATTCTACCTGCACTCCCGTCTGCTCGAAAGATCCGCGAAGCTGAACGACGAGCTCGGCGGCGGATCGCTTACGGCGCTGCCGTTTATCGAAACGCAGGCAGGCGACGTGTCGGCCTATATTCCGACCAACGTCATCTCGATTACGGACGGACAAATTTTCCTCGAGTCCGATTTGTTCTACTCGGGCCAACGTCCGGCGATCAACGTCGGTATTTCCGTTTCCCGCGTAGGAAGCGCGGCGCAAATCAAAGCGATGAAGAAAGTTGCGGGAACGCTGAAACTGGACCTCGCCCAATACCGCGAGCTCGCGGCGTTCGCCCAGTTCGGTTCCGATCTCGATAAAGCGACTCAGGCGCGGCTGAACCGCGGCGCGCGCATGATGGAATTATTGAAGCAGGGCGTCAATCAGCCGATGCCGGTCGAGAAGCAGGTTGTCAGCATCTATACCGGGATCAAGGGCTATCTCGACGACATTCCGGTACAGGACGTTATCCGTTTTGAAAAAGAATTTCTGGCGTTCGTCGAATCCAACCATCCGGAAATCCTCGCTTCGATCCGCGATACGAAAGATTTGACCGAGGACAATGAAAAAGCGCTGGCGGGCGCTATTGAAAAATTCAAAAAAGGTTTTGCCACTTCGGTATAATCGAAAGGTGGTGAGCAGTCATGGCAAAAGGGTTGCGCGAGACGAAACGGAAAATTAAAAGCTATCAAAGCATGAAACAAATTACAAAGGCGATGGAAATGGTCGCCGCCGCGAAATTGCGGAGAGCTCAAGAGGCGGCTCAAGCGGCGAGGCCGTATGCGGAGACGATGAAGGAAGTCGTTGTCAATATCGCGGCCGGCACGAAAGGGATCAAGCACCCGATGCTGCAGTCGCGGGAAGTGAAGAGGACTGGCTATCTGGTCATCACCTCCGATCGCGGCCTGGCCGGCGGATATAACTCCAACCTGCTGCGCAACGTCATGGCCACGATTCGCAGCAAGCACCGCTCCACCGACGAATACGCCGTTTTTGTAGTCGGCCGCAAAGGACGGGATTTCTTCAGGAAACGCAACATTCCTATCGTTGAGGAAGTAACCGGCTTGCCTGACTCGCCTACGTTTGCGGATATTAAAGCGGTCGCTGCAGCGGCGGTGCGCAAATTCGAAGAAGGCGCTTATGACGAACTGTATTTGTACTATAACGAGTTCATCAACGCCATTTCCCAGAGACCGGTGGAAAAACGGCTGCTGCCGCTTGACGATGTCGGGCAAAGCGGCAAAGCCGCCGCTTTTTATGAATACGAGCCGTCCGCGGAAGGCGTGCTGGCGGAACTGCTGCCCAAATATGCGGAAACGCTGATCTACAGCGCGGTGCTGGAAGGAAAGGCGAGCGAGTTCGGCGCCCGCATGACCGCCATGGGCAACGCCACGAAGAATGCGACGGAACTCATCTCTTCCCTTACGCTCGAATACAACCGCGCGCGTCAGGCGACGATTACCCAGGAAATATCGGAAATCGTCGCGGGAGCGAACGCTCTGTAATTGCGGGCGAATAACGACAAGCCATTCGCACGGCAACGAAGCACTGTTTTCTTATGTGAGAACTTAGGAGGGAAAAACATGAACAAAGGACGCGTGATTTCGGTAACGGGACCGGTCGTCGACATTGAATTCGAACGCGGTCACCTGCCGGAGATCCTTAATGCGATAAAGATCGAGAGAAAAGCGCAGTCCGCCGGCGAACGCGATATTGACCTGACGGTTGAAGTCGCCGTTCACCTGGGTGACAATGCGGTCCGCTGCGTAGCGATGGCCTCCACGGACGGTCTTGTTCGCGGGATGGAGGCGGTGGACTTGGGCGCTCCGATTTCCGTTCCGGTAGGGGAGGCTACTCTCGGGCGCGTATTCAACGTGCTTGGCGAACCGATCGACAACGCCGGACCGGTTGTGAGCGAACTGAGACACCGCATTCACAGGCAGGCTCCTTCATTCGAAGAACTGTCCACGCAGGCGGAAATATTGGAAACCGGCATTAAAGTTATCGATTTGCTTGCTCCGTATGCCAAAGGCGGCAAAATCGGATTGTTCGGCGGAGCGGGCGTAGGAAAAACCGTTACGATCCAGGAACTGATCCACAACATCGCGCAGGAGCACGGCGGATATTCCGTATTTGCCGGCGTAGGGGAAAGAACGCGCGAAGGGAACGACCTGTATCATGAAATGAAAGATTCCGGCGTCATCTCGAAAACGGCGATGGTGTTCGGGCAAATGAACGAGCCGCCGGGAGCGCGTTTGCGCGTGGCGCTGACCGGGCTGACGATGGCGGAATATTTCCGCGACGAAGAAGGCCGGGACGTGCTGCTGTTTATCGATAACATTTTCCGTTTCACGCAGGCGGGTTCCGAAGTGTCCGCGCTGCTCGGACGGATGCCGTCCGCGGTAGGTTACCAGCCAACGCTCGCGACGGAAATGGGCCAACTGCAGGAGCGCATCACCTCTACGAAGAAAGGTTCCGTTACTTCGATTCAGGCGATCTACGTGCCTGCGGACGACTATACGGACCCGGCTCCGGCAACGACGTTCGCGCACTTGGACGCGACGACGAACCTGGAGCGCAGATATGCCGAACTGGGGATTTTCCCGGCGGTAGACCCGCTCGCTTCCACTTCCCGGATATTGACCCCTGAAGTTGTCGGCGAAGAGCATTACAACGTCGCGCAAGGGGTAAAAAGAATTCTTCAGCGTTACAAAGAACTGCAGGACATTATCGCCATCCTCGGCATGGATGAACTGTCCGACGAAGACAAGCTGACGGTCATGCGCGCAAGAAAAATTCAAAACTTCTTGTCCCAGCCGTTCCATGTTGCCGAACAATTCACCGGCATGCCCGGCAAATACGTTCCGGTAAAAGAGACGGTGCGCAGCTTCAAGGAAATTCTCGAGGGCAAGCATGACGATTTGCCGGAAGCCGCTTTCCGATACGTCGGTACGATTGAAGAAGCGGTCGAAAACGCAAAGAGAATGTAACCTGCGGCCCGACGGCGACGGATTATCCTTTAGAAGCGAGCTGTCGACGAGAGGCTCTTGGGAGGAATCAATGTGAGTACTTTATTGCTGGAGATTGTCACTCCGGAGCGAAAAGTGTACGCCGAAGAAGTGAATATGGTCATCGTCAAAGGCGCGGAAGGCGAATTGGGCATTCTGCCTAAGCATATCCCGCTCGTCACCCCGCTCAAAATCGCACCCGTCATCGTGAAAAAGAACAACGCACTGGAGAAAATCGCTGTGCACGGCGGAT
>JAWLCZ010000049.1:0-3640 GCA_041686835.1 Paenibacillaceae bacterium
CGCGCAGTTGTCGACGAGCACATGCTCCAGTTCCACGTCCGGATATTCCGGGGCGATGCGGTTCACGGTTTCTCTCCACAGGCGGGACGTTTCCAGCACGTTCGCCTTATCGACGGAAGCGAGTTTTTTGCGGCGCTTGCGGGCAATGTCGAAAGCCTGGCGGACGATGCGCTCGACTTCCTTGACGTTGTACACGCACGTGTCGACCGCTTCCTGGCCGTTCTCGGTGTCGCGGCGGAACTTCTCGCCGAAATAAATGCCGCCGGTCAATTCGCGGACGACGATCAAATCGGTGCCTTCCAGCACTTCAGGCTTCAGGGTGGAAGCGTCCTTCAAACAATCGAAAATAACGGCAGGACGGATGTTGGAGAACAGTCCGAGCGCCTTGCGGATGCCGAGCAGTCCCGTTTCCGGACGAAGCTCCTTCGGATTGTTGTCCCATTTCGGCCCTCCCACTGCGCCCAGCAGCACCGCATCCGCCTTTTTACACATATCCAGCGTTTCCTGCGGGAGCGGCGTCCCTTTCTGGTCGATGGCAATCCCGCCGAACAAGCCGTGTTCGGTTTCAAACCGGTACCCGAAAAGTTCCTCGGTCTTTTTCAGCACTTTTTCGGCCTCGGCCACGACTTCCGGTCCGATTCCGTCCCCCGCGAGGATCGCGATTTTTTTCACTTCTGCCACGATGTTCACTCCTTTCATCAAATCAGCGTCATATCGCTGCGCCGGCCGCCGCCGTGCTTGCGCTTTTCGATAAGCCGGTTGACGGCGTCGATGTAGGCTCTAGCGCTCGCTTCCAAAATCTCGGTGCTAACGCCGCGACCCTGTACGGAAAACTCCCCTTGACGCATGACGACGTGCACTTCGCCGAGCGCGTCTTTGCCCTGGGTAACGGATTTGATCGAATAATCCTCCAGTTCGACTTCCTCATTCGTCGCCTTGTCAATCGCCTTATAAATCGCATCGACGGAACCGTTGCCGACCGCGGCTTCTTCCAATATTCCGCCATCGATCGTCTTGATTCGAACCGTCGCCGTTGGAACGGACTGATTGCCGTAAGACAGCTGAATGAAATCAAGAGCGAACAATTCCGGCGTTTTGACCAGCTTTTCCTCGATGAGCGCGCGAATGTCGTCATCGGTCACGTTTTTCTTCTTGTCGGCCAAATCTTTAAACTTCGCGAAGGCGCTGTTCAGCTGTTCCTCAGTCAGCTCGTACCCCAGATCGACCAGCTTTTCGCGGAACGCATGACGGCCGGAATGTTTTCCGAGCACAAGCTTGCTTTCCTTCAAACCAATCGTTTCCGGCGAGATGATTTCGTATGTCGTTTTCTCCTTCAGCATGCCGTCCTGGTGAATTCCCGATTCATGCGCAAAGGCGTTGGCGCCGACGATCGCCTTGTTGCCCGGCACGACCATCCCCGTCAGTTTGCTGACCAGGCGGCTGGTCCGGTAAATTTCTTTCAGGACGAGCGACGTCTTTGCCTGGAAAACATCCTGCCTCGTTTCCAAAGCCATCGCCACTTCTTCGATCGCCGTATTGCCGGCGCGCTCGCCGATTCCGTTGATCGTGCCTTCAATCTGATCGGCGCCGTTCAATACCGCCGCCAGGGCATTGGCGGTGGCCATGCCGAGATCGTCGTGGCAGTGGGCGCTCAGTTGAATGCGTTCGATGCCCGGAACGTTTTCTTTCAGCGTTTTGAAAATATTGCCGAACTCCGCCGGCGTCATATATCCGACCGTATCCGGAATGTTGACGACCGTCGCCCCCGCGCGAATCGCCATCGCCGTCACTTCGCACAAAAAGTCAAGCTCGGTTCGGCCCGCGTCCTCCGGCGAAAATTCGATCTTGCTGAAATATTTTTTCGCGTATTTAATCGCCGCTTCCGCCGTTTCCAGCACCTGGTGCTTTTCCATGCGCAACTTATACTTGCGGTGAATCGGAGACGTCGCCAGAAACAGGTGCAGACACGGATCCTGCGCGTCCTTCAGCGCTTCCCTCGCCGCCTCGATGTCCTGCTCGCGGGAACGGGAAAGCCCGATAATCGTCGCATTTTTCACAGCTTTGGCCACGGCGGCCACACTGGCCAAATCGCCGGGCGACGCCGCCGGGAACCCGGCTTCGATGCGATCGACTCCCAGCTTTTCCAGCTGCAGGGCGATTTCGACCTTTTCCTCGGTATTCAGATTCACGCCGGGCGACTGCTCGCCGTCCCGCAATGTCGTGTCAAAAATGTAAATTTTTCTCATCGGTCCACCTCCTTGATGTTTTCCTTGTTTCCGAAAGCGATGTCCGGTTCCTCAGGACGCTCGAAACCGACCGGATGAACTCCGGTCGGCCAAAGCGCTTCGCAGTATGACGCTTCCGCTTATTTCTTAATCCACGCCATCATTTCACGCAGGCGTTCGCCGACCACTTCGATCGGATGCTCCGCTTCCTTGCGGCGGGTTGCCGTAAAGAAAGCGCGGTTCGATTGGTTCTCCAGGATGAAGTTGCGGGCAAATACGCCGCGTTGAATTTCGTCGAGCACTTTCTTCATTTCTTTTTTCGTTTCTTCGTTGACGATGCGCGGTCCGGTCACGTAATCGCCGTATTCCGCAGTATCGCTGATCGAATAACGCATCCGCTTCAATCCGCCTTCATACATCAAATCGACGATCAGCTTCAATTCATGCAAGCATTCGAAGTAAGCCACTTCCGGCTGATACCCGGCTTCAATCAGCGTTTCGAAACCGGCTTTTACGAGATGGCTTACACCGCCGCACAATACGGCCTGTTCGCCGAACAAATCGGTTTCGGTTTCTTCCCTGAACGTCGTTTCGATGACGCCTGCGCGGGTGGAGCCGATGCCTTTCGCGTAAGCGAGCCCGATCGCATGGGCATTGCCCGTCGCATCCTGCTGGACGGCGATTAACGCCGGCACGCCAAATCCTTCCACATATACGCGGCGGACCAGATGTCCCGGCGATTTCGGCGCAATCATGAGAACGTCCACATCGGGAGACGGAACGATTTGTCCGAAATGAATGTTAAAACCGTGGGAGAACATGAGTGCGGCGCCTTTCTTCAGGTTCGGCTCAATCTGCTCTTTATACACTTTCGCCTGCGTTTCGTCCGGCATTAAAATTTGCACCACATCGGCGCGGCGGGCCGCTTCGTCGACCGTGAACACTTCGAAGCCGTCATTTTTCGCCTGTTCCCAGGAGCGGCCTTGGCGAAGGCCGATAATCACGTTCAAGCCGCTGTCGCGCAAGTTTTGCGCCTGGGCGTGGCCTTGGCTGCCGTAACCGATAATCGCGATCGTTTTTCCCTTAAGCACGCTTAAATCCGCATCGTTTTCATAGTACATTTTTACTGCCATTGGATAGCTCCTCCTTTAAATTTGAAACCCTGTGAACGGGTGTTTGGGCGGACGGACGGGCCATCCGTACAAACACCCGTTCACAAGATCGTCTAGTTTACTGTTTGGCCATTCCACGAATCATGGCGGTGACGCCGGTTCTCGTCAGTTCACGAATGCCGTACGGCTTCAACAGCTCGACCATGGCGTCGATCTTTTCCGAATCTCCGATGACCTGGACGATTAAGGAATTCGGCGCGACGTCGACAACCGCGGCGCGGAACGTTTCGACGACGCCCAATA
>JAWLCZ010000049.1:3650-22185 GCA_041686835.1 Paenibacillaceae bacterium
CGCACGCCCGGCTCCGCATTCACTTTAATGAGCGCCAACTCCCGCGAGACCATCGGCTGCGCGCTGATCTCGACGACTTTGATGACGTCGATCAGCTTATACAGCTGCTTCTGCACCTGCTCGATCATTTTGTCGTCGCCCGATGTGACGATGACCATGCGCGACAGCCCTTCCTCTTCGGAAGTGCCCACCGTGATGCTCTCGATATTGAATCCCCGGCGGCCGAACAGGCCGGAAACGCGCTGCAGCACGCCAGGCTGGTTGTTGACAAGAACGGATATCGTATGCTTCTTAATCATTCCGAATCCCCCATTATCATCTGGCTAATCGTGTTCCCCTGGGTGACCATCGGATAAACGTTCTCTTCCTTGCGGACGACGAAGTCGATCACGACGGGGCCCGGAGTGTTCAGCGCCTCCTGCCATGCGCGGCGGGCTTCCTCCTTGTTCGTCGCGCGCAGTCCTTTGACCCCGTAAGCTTCGGCCAGCTTGACGAAGTCCGGACTGCCCGCCAAATCGATATGGCTGTAACGGTTGTTATAGATGATTTCCTGCCACTGGCGTACCATGCCGAGAACCTGGTTGTTGATGATAACCACTTTGACCGGAATGTTGTGGATGGCGCAAACGGCCAGCTCCTGCGCGCACATCTGCATGCCGCCGTCGCCGTTGACGGAAATGACGAGCTTGTCGGGATGCGCCATCTGGACGCCGATCGCCGAAGGGAACCCGAATCCCATCGTTCCGAGTCCGCCGGAAGTGATGAGCGAGCGCGGATTTTTGAATTTGTAATACTGCGCCACCCACATCTGATGCTGCCCGACGTCGGTCGTAACGAACGCTTCGCCTTGGGTCGTCTCGCTGAGCATTTCGATGACCCACTGCGGTTTCAGTTCCGTATCGGAGTCTTTATATTTAAACGGATATTTTTGCTTCCATTCCTTAATCTGCTCGATCCACCTCTCCGATTGGGCCGGCTTCGCCTTCAGATTGGCGAGCTTCAGCACTTCCTTCACGTCACCTACGCACGGAATGTCCGTCGCCACATTTTTGCCGATTTCCGCCGGATCGACGTCGATATGGGCGATTTTCGCGTGCGGGGCAAACCCGTCCAGCTTCATCGTGACGCGATCGTCAAAGCGGGCGCCGATGCTGATGAGCAGATCGCAATTTTGCATCGCCTGGTTGGCCGTATACGTTCCGTGCATGCCGGGCATGCCCATCCACAGCTCGTGCGCGCTCGGAAAACCGCTCAACCCGAGCAGGGTGGTCGTAATCGGAATTTTCGTTTTTTCGACGAATTCGATAAGCTCCTGCTGCGCATCCGCGTACACGACGCCCCCGCCGGCAAGAATGACCGGTTTTTCCGCTTCTTCAATCGCCTTGAGCAGCCTCTCCACTTGCAGCTTGTTCGGATGAACCGTCGGATTGTAGCCGCGGATGTTTACGGAATCGACCGGCTTGAACAGCGTTTTCGCCGCGGACACATCCTTCGGAATGTCGATCAGCACCGGTCCTTTCCGTCCCGTCGAGGCGATGTGGAACGCCTCATGAATGATGCGCGGCAAGTCTTCCACATTGCGGACCAAATAATTGTGCTTCGTAATCGGCATCGTAATGCCGGTAATGTCGGCTTCCTGGAACGCGTCGGTTCCGATGGCCTGCGTCGCCACGTTGCCGGTAATGACGACGAGAGGCACCGAATCCATATAGGCGGTGGCAATGCCTGTCACCAGATTCGTCGCGCCCGGACCGGAAGTGGCGATGCACACGCCGACCTTGCCGGTCGATCGCGCGTACCCGTCCGCCGCGTGAATCGCGCCTTGCTCGTGGCGTGTCAGCAAATGATGGAAATCGTCAAAGCCGTACATCGCGTCGTAAATATAAAGCACCGCTCCGCCCGGATAACCGAATACGCACTCCACGCCTTCCAGCAGCAAACTGCGAAGCAGAATCTCCGATCCGGTTATCACCTCGGGCCGGCGCAGTTTATCCAAAAGTTCCTCTTTCGACCGCATCGTTGCACTTTGAGCATTCATTAGTCATCCTCCTCTCAAAGGTTGAAATGTACGATGATGAGCGTGAACTGCAGCCACAAACTAAAAAACCCCTGTCATCCCGAACGCCTGACAGCGTCGATGGGACGAAAGGGGTTATTTCTTCCGCGGTACCACCCAAATTCATTGCGTATTTCACAATACGCAACCTTAACAGGTATGAAGAGACCTGACTGCCTCATACCTTGGCACGGTAACGTGTGCCGTCCCGATTTTCCCTACTAGACCAAACCCAGGCAGGTTCGTTTTTCAGGAAAACAGCTCCGAGGTGAGCTCGTATATAAGGGTTTATGGCATCGGTTCCAGCAAATCCTCTGCTCTCTGGTCATAAGAGCCCTTATAACTTCGTCCTCTTCATAGCCGATAACTATAATTAACTTTCCATTTTAGAGTTAATTATATGCATAGCGCATTTAATAGTCAATACTTTTCAAGAGTTTTGCGAAAACCGCCGCATTTCGCGGCAGCCGTCATCAAGCGTTGATTTTTTGTTTTGCCACATTGGCGAGATCGCCGAACGCTTTCGCGTCGTTGACCGCCAGATCGGCCAGCATCTTACGGTTGATCTCGATACCCGCCAGCTTCAATCCGTGCATCAGTTTGCTGTACGAAAGTCCGTTCATGCGGGCCGCGGCGTTAATGCGCACGATCCACAGCTTGCGGAAATCGCGCTTGCGCTGACGGCGGTCGCGGTATGCGTAAAGCAGCGACTTCATGACCTGTTCTTTCGCCGTTTTAAACAATCTATGTTTCGAACCGAAATATCCTTTCGCAAGCTTCAATATTTTTTTGCGGCGACGCGCGCGAACGATACCGCCTTTAACTCTTGCCATAACGTTCTACCTCCTGATTCGGTTGTAAGTTGTTCAAAGTTATTTCAGATTGGCCAAATCCTGCTTCAGTCTTTTTACATCGCCTTTGGCCATGAGCGGTTGAGTGGAAAGCACGCGTTTTTGTCGCGGGGACTTGCCGGACAACAGATGGTTTTTGTAAGCTTTGTAACGCTTCACTTTTCCGGTTCCGGTTATTTTGACGCGGTCTTTCAGACTGCTGAGTGTTTTCATTTTTGGCATCGTTCTAGTCCTCCTTCAATTGTTGCGAAGCGCACGCCGTTTTCGGCTGACGCCGCCCTTTATTTCGGCGCCAGTATCATGATCATCTGGCGCCCTTCAAGCTTCGGTTTCCGTTCCACGACAGAGATGTCTTCCACTTCGCTCGCCACCCGATCCAGCACTCTCTGGCCGATGTCGGTGTGCGTAATTTCCCGGCCGCGGAAACGAATTGTGCATTTCACCTTGTCTCCGTCCTTCAAAAACTTGATCACATTGCGCAGCTTCGTTTGAAAATCGTGCTCCTCGATGGTGGCGCTAAGGCGCACTTCCTTCACATCGACGATCTTTTGGTTTTTGCGGGCCTCTTTTTCCTTCTTCTGCTGCTCGTAACGGTATTTGCCGTAATCCATAATGCGGCAAACGGGCGGTTTGGCGGTTGGGGCCACGTTCACCAAATCGAGATTCGCATCGGCGGCCATCTGCAAAGCTTCGCGAAACGGTTTAATGCCGATTTGTTCCCCGTCCGGTCCGATGAGCCGGACTTCCTTCGCACGAATTTCCTCGTTAACCAAATGATCCTTACTAATAGCTTGCCACCTCCAAAAGTTTCCTACTCTTGACCTGTTTACCGGTAAAACATAAAAAGATGCGAGCAGACTCTGCCCACATCTATCGCTGATCAAAATATGGAATGGCAAAATTTGATCACGAACCAGCCAACAACGCAGTCGGACAGGTGAGAAGCGGGCGCCTCTGCTTTGAAACATATTGCTGATACACTACCTAACTATACCACGCGAACAAACCGGTGTCAACGCACAAAGGCTTTAGACCGACTTTTATGCCGGATTTACACCGCGTATGCGCTGCGGCCGGACCTGACCGAATCGCAGACGGGCCCGGTCCGTTCCGCTACGCGATTACGAGGCTTGCTTGCTCTGCAGCTCCTCCAGCCGGATGACGCGGGTATGCTTTGTATGGCTCCATTGTTTGTTGTTTTGCGTGAAGAAGGCATAGAACGTAATCGGCCACCATGACAAAAAGAATATCGGAAACGTAATCAGGTTCAAATAAATGCGCCACGGCACTTTTTCCATGAAGAGCGCGAGCGGGCACTGCATATAGACGAATAAGGTAAGCGCCGTCGCCGCCCAGGTCGGAAGCAGACCGTAAAGCGACGTGAAATACGGTTCCCCGGGCATACATACGTCGACCCATAACAGAACGGTCAACAAAAATCCGAATAAAAAGTTGTACGCGTTGAAAATATAAATGGCAGCATCGATCTTGACCCAGCTTCTTTCCTTGATGCCCTGCCACAGAAGCGGAAACAGGTACCGCCTGGAAACGTCGAAATGCCCCTGCATCCATCTGAGCCGTTGGCGGGCGGACGCTTTGAAAGTGAGCGGTTTTTCGTCGTATACTTTGGCGTCGTAGTTGAACGTAGGGTAAACCCCTCTTTGTATACAGCGAACCGTAAACTCCAGATCTTCTACGAGACTTGTCGCCCCCCAGCCCATTTCTTTCAGCAATTTGGTCTCGAAACACATCCCCGTTCCGCCGAGAAAGTTGGACAGCTTCAGGTTCGTGCGCGGCAGCTGCCACAAACGGTTGCAGAACCAGTACGTAATTCCGTTCGCAGCCGTAATCCACGAATCGTAGGGGTTTTTCGTGTCCAAATAGCCTTGAATCACTTTCGCCCCGGAACAAAGATCGTTGTTCATTTCGGCAAGAAAATCCGGGCTTACCAAGTTGTCCGCGTCGAACATGACGACCGCATCGTATGAACGGGGAAATTTCCACAGCTCGTTCAGCATCCACTCAATCGCGTATCCTTTGCCGCGCTTCTTCGGATTTTTTCTTTCGAAGGCGTAGACGCCGAGCTCTCTCGCGATATCGGCCGTCCGGTCGGTGCAGTTGTCGCAAATCACGAAAATATCGTACAGTTCTTTCGGATAATTCATGTTTTTCAAATTATCGATGAGCGCGCCGACCACTTTCTCCTCATTATGGGCGGCAATCAAAACGGCAAACGTCTTTTGCGCGGGAAACGTGCGTTTTGTCTTTTTCCGGTACCAGCCGAAAAAAGAAAGAACGAGCTGGTACCCACCGATGATCGCAAACACGATTTGCAGGCCAAGCACTATTGCGTCCAGCATCATTACAGACCCCCTCTAGTGTCCCATCCCTTGTTCTCTCTCTCTAGTTAATACATTCGATGGTTCCAATCTTTTTCATGCTGTAGCCGAATTTGATTTTCCACTGTTTGCATTCTTTTGTCAAAACGATTTTTCCCCTATAGTTTGTCATATGTACTGCAAACAATCCAATATGTCCTATTTTCATCATTTCTCTCCCGTTTTAAACTCCATCTCCTTTTTGCGCAGGCGGGCTCAAACTGCGGAATTAGCTGCGGTTGTAAGGATCCGGAGCGGGAACCCCGTCCGGCGGAGGCTGGCAATCAAGTGGAAATTAATGAATTTTTAATCTAAAATTAAGAAAAATTTATTATATTGTTTACATGGCATTCACAGTCGTCCGCTACAATGATCTTCGACGCCGGATCTTTAAACCTGGTCCCGAGTCCAGTTGCGTTTCCCGGAGTAAACAGCTATTGTGTGATTAAACAGATTGAGATAAGGACAGGTGAATCCGCATTGAGAAAAAAACGTGTTCTGCTCTTGTCCGAGGGATTCGGAGCGGGGCATACGCAGGCCGCTCACGCGTTGTCCGTCAGTTTGCGGCGGCTTTCACCTAACATCCAAACCCGTGTGCTGGAATTGGGGTCGTTTCTCCATCCCACCATTGCGCCGTGGATCTTTTCGGCATACCGCAAAACGGTCACTTCCCAGCCGAAACTGTACGGCATCGTATACCGGCATCAATATAAAAAATCGTTAAACCGGTTGACACAGCTCGCGCTGCACCGGATATTCTACGCGCATACCGCCGAGATTATCAATCAGCTCAAACCGGACGCCATCGTCTGCACTCACCCGTTTCCGAACGTCGTCGTCTCCCGTCTGAAACGGGCGGGGCTGCCGGTTCCTTTATATACGGTCATTACCGATTATGATGCCCATGGGACGTGGATCAGCCCGGAAGTGAACAAATACCTGGTTTCCACGCCCGAAGTGGAACAGAAGCTGCTCGTGAGAGGCATTCCCCGGCAAAAAATTCAGGTGACCGGCATCCCGGTTCATCCGAAGTTCTGGAAACGTCACGATAAAGAAGAAATTTATAAGCAGTTTGATTTGAAGCCGATGCCGACCGTACTCGTCATGGGCGGCGGATGGGGGCTTGTCAATAACGAGGAGCTGCTTCATTACATGGCCCGCTGGCGGGAACATATCCAGCTTATTTTCTGCCTGGGCAGCAACGAGAAAGCGCGGCAGCGAATGGCCGAAAACCCGCTCTTTCAGCACCCGAACGTTCGCCTGCTCGGGTTTACGAAGGAAATCGACAAGCTGATGGAAGTGTCGGACCTGCTCATTACAAAGCCCGGCGGCATGACCTGCACGGAAGGAATGGCCAAAGGAATCCCGATGCTGTTTTACAATCCGATTCCCGGCCAGGAAGAAGAGAACTGCCAATATTTTATCGAACTCGGCTTCGCCGAACAATTAACATCGACCGACACGATCGACTATTGGTTCAACCTGTTGAAGGATCGGCGCTCCGCCGTCGCCAGCCGGCGCGCGATGCTGCTGCGGTCTTTCTCCCGCTACAATCCGCAGCGGTGCTCGCAGGCAATCATTCGCATGCTGCAATAAAACTTAATCCTTCTTACTCGTGAAAAAAACGGAGCGCCCTTACCAAACGCCGGCAAGGGACTGCTCCGTTTTTTCGACATGATCTTTCAACGCTTTCGACCCGACGACGACTTCGCAGCGGTATATGTTTTTCCCCTGTTCGACAAATTTCATTTCATATTCCGTCATGACCAAATCTTGCCGGATTCCGCCGCCGTGCAGATCGAGCGATATGCTGCGCATGCGCAAACCCATATCGGCGAACGAGTTCAGCGAAAACTCGAACAAACTCTGCGAATCGGTTTTAAAATGAATTTCGCCGTTATCGTTTAATATTCCGGTGTATTTGCGCACAAACCGCGGATGCGTCAATCTTCTGCGGGCATGCCGTTTCTTCGGCCACGGATCGCTGAAATTCAAATAGATTCGTTCGATTTCCGCGGCGGCGAATATTTGCTCCATCTGCTCCACGTTCCATCTTACAAGCAGCAGATTGGGCGGATCCGACTCGCCTTTATCCCGCCATACCGCCCGCGCCTTTTCGCACGCCCGTCTCACCAGTTCATCGTACATGTCGATGCCGATAAAATTGATTTCCGGATGCGCGGCGCTCATTTCGCTGATAAACCGGCCTTTGCCCATGCCAAGCTCGACGTGGATCGGGTTGCCGTTGCCGAAAACGTCCGCCCATCTGCCCTTGTTTTGTTCGGGCTGAAGCACGACGAGCCCGGTTTGCTGCTCCAGCCACTCTTTGATTCCTTTTCTGCCTCGAAGACGCATACATTGTTCCTCCGGTGTCCATTCATTTTCTTTCGCGTTTCATTGAGCCCTCGTTCGTTTGCCCGGCCCGGGAAAACGGCCGATCCCGTCACTTTTCCGGCACGGGCGTTCCGCTTTCCCGAAGCTTCTTGTCACGCTTGGGAAACCCTAGTGCGGCCAGCAAGGAAAGCGCCGCGATGACGGCCATGACAAGGTAAACGGTATGCAGGCCGGAAGCGAGCACCCCCCGCATCGTCCGCAGAACCGCTTCCGAAACGCTGCCGGCGAATTCCGGAGACAGCAGCTTGTTCATGTCTTCCGGGTCGAAAGCGCCGTTATGCGGAAGGGCCGCCGCGGATTTAGCGAGCGAATGATTGAACAGCGTTCCGAATACGGCGACGCCTACCGTCTGTCCCAATGTGCGGATGAACGTATTCGACGAAGTGGCCGCTCCGCGCAAGTTCCAGCTGACAGCCGACTGGACCGCGACGGTATATACGGTGAACGACAGTCCGAAACCGAGTCCCGTAACGAACATAATGGCGATCAATACCCAGTAGGGCGTCGACTCGGTGGCGAACGCAAGCCAAACGGTACCGGCCAGCAGGATAATCATCCCCAATACCGACGTGAAGCGCGCTCCGTTTTTCAACAGCATTCTTCCGCTCAGCACCGCGCCTACCGGCCAGCCGATCGAGATGGGCGCCAGCGTAAGTCCCGAACTGGTCGCCTTATACCCGAGCACGCCCTGCACCCACAACGGCAAATAGGCGGTCAAACCGATGAGCACGGCGCTGGCGAGAAAGCCGGCCGCATTCGATATGAAGATTTCACGTATTCTCAGCAATACGGGAGGCAGCATCGGCTCCGGCGATCTCCACTGCACGACGTAAAACGCCGTCATCAATACGGCGGAAACAGCGAACAGCGATACGATGAAAGGAGAGTTCCACGCATGATCCTGGCCGCCGGTAAGAAGAGCGTACAGAAGCGACGTCATGCCGATCGTAAACGTAACCGCTCCCCAATAGTCGATATGCTTCTTTTTCTTTTCGAAGTTTTCTTTTAAGAACAGCTGAATCATCAAGATGGAAGCAAGCCCGAACGGAACATTGATGTAAAAAATCCAGCGCCAGGAAAGCCAGTCGACAAAAAATCCCCCGACGAGCGGTCCGACGATGCCGGAAACGCCCCAGACGGAGCTGAACAAGCCCTGGATTCTCGCGCGTTCCTCATGGGTATAAATATCGCCGATAATCGTGAACGTGACGGGAAGCACCGCTCCCGCTCCGATGCCCTGAAACGCCCGGAACCATATGAGCTGTTCCATCGTCTGCGCCAATCCGCACAGCATGGAACCGATTAGAAACAATACCGTCCCGACGATGAAGACGATTTTCCGGCCGAACAAATCGGCCAGCTTGCCGTAAATCGGCGTTGTCACCGCCGTCGTCAGCAAATAGATGGCGAACACCCAGCTGATGAGCCGCACGCCTCCCAAGTCGCTGACGATGGTGGGCATCGCCGTGCCTACAATGGATACTTCAATTGCCGCCAAAAACGTTGCCGTCAACATGGCAATCGTTACATTGCGTCGGTTTGAGCGCATTAAGGTCTCCCCCGTTCCAACGAATCGTCAACAATCATAGCGAACGTTTCCGGTAAAGTCAATCGATCGATCGGCGCATAAAGAAAACCGCCGTCCTCATCGGAACGGCGGTGTTACCGCTTGCAAAATCCAGAAGCTTTTCCCCGTGAAAAAGGCGGGATCCGACGTCTGGGCACTTCCAATTATCTTTGCTTGGGAAGCATCGTGTTCTCCAATTGGCGCCTCAGCTTTTTGCGGGCATCGCACATCACCTTCGGATGGTACGGAAAGCGGGTGCCCGTCAGCGCGATCGCTTCTTTTACCGTCAACTCCACTGTAATGGTTTCCTCGCCGTTCGGAATCGTGACTCGAGAATTCATTTTCATCACCTCGGGATTAGGATATGCCCAGAACTCCTGAAAACGATGAATTCCATTTATTGGTGCGATCGAAGGAAATCGTTGATTTTCCTCAGTTTTAATATAACATAACATGTAAGGTTTTACAAGGACCAAATGGCCTTTCAATCGAACCATCCTTTGCGCCGAAACCAAAAGTACATGCCGACGCCGATACCGAGCATGACGGCCAGCACGGCAAAATAACCGTAATGCGTTTCCAGTTCGGGCATATAGCGGAAATTCATCCCGTACACTCCCGCTATAAACGTAAGCGGCATAAATATCGTCGTAATGACGGTGAGCGTCTTCATGATCGTATTCATCCGGTTGGAGTTCAAGGAAATGAAGCTGTCGCGCATGTCCGAAGTGAGTTCGCGGTTCGATTCGATGATTTCCGACAGTTTCAGCAAATGATCGTACACGTCGGTGAAGTAAACCATTTGTTCCTTCAGCCCGCTGATGTGACCCGAGCTTAAAATCCGGTACAGCAGTTCCCGCATCGGAACAATCGTCCGCCTCAGCTTAATGAGCCGCGCCCGGAAATCGAATACGCGGTCCATGCGATCGGAAGTGAGCCGGTCGGTTTCGACGCTGTCCAGTTCGTTGATTTGATCTTCAATTTGGTAAACGATCGGAAAATACTGATCGACAAGCTTGTCCATAACCAGGTAAGCGGCGTACACGGGGCCCCTCCCCGCCGATTCCGGATCGGACGCGATTTGCCGCCAAGCTTCGTTCATCTCCGGAAGATCGGCCCGATGAAACGTCACGATATAATGGGCGGAAAGGAACATATCGACTTCCTCCCGCTCCAGCGTATCGCTCCGCAAAGCGTGGAATACGAAAAAATCATAGTCTCCGTATGGATCCATTTTCGGACGCTGCAATCGATGCAAGCAATCCTCGATGGCGAGCGGATGAAAATGGAAGTGGCTGTCCAACAGCCCCGCTTCGTTCTCGTCAGGTTCGCTGAAATCGGCCCAATACCACTGAATCTCCGAATCCGACAACGAAGAAAGCGGCGCATCGTGTATAACGGTGCCGTCGCGGGAGACGGCCAATGTGCGAATCATAGTCCATCCTCGCTTTGCATAGAAGAATTGTTCCTATTTTACCATTTTTTGCGAATGAAATCGAAACGGCCGGCGTTCGCATTTCGGCCGCTTTTTCTGTACAATGTTGCTGTACAATGTTTCTGTGCAATGTTTCTGTATAATGTATATGTACCATCTATCTGCACCCTGTTTTTGTGCTATGTTTAATAAAAGCTTTTACCGGCGTAACATATTGACGGAAAAGGAGCTTTCGTTCATGCAGCAAACCGCGCAAACCAAGCCCTTGTTGTGGGGGGATAAACGATTTCATACATGGAACTACGAAATGCGCAGCCGTTTCGGGGTAAAAGTGTTCAAAGTGATGCTTGACGCCGGCTTCACGTGCCCGAACCGCGACGGCAGAATCGCCATCGGCGGCTGCACGTTTTGCAGCGCCCGCGGTTCCGGAGATTTCGCCGGCAGCCGCAGGGACGACCTGATCACGCAGTTTCAACACATTCGCGACCGCCAGCACAAAAAATGGCCAAACGCCAAATATATCGGATATTTTCAAGCCTATACGAACACCTACGCGCCTGTCGACGTGCTGAAAGAATGCTACGAGACGATACTCGAGCAGCCGGGAGTCGTCGGACTGTCCATCGCCACACGGCCGGATTGTTTGCCGGACGATGTCGTCGAATATCTCGCCGAGCTGAACGAACGAACGTATCTTTGGGTCGAGCTCGGGCTGCAGACGATCCATGAACGAACGTCGCAACTGATAAACCGGGCGCACGACACGCAATGTTTCCTCGACGGTGTGGCCAAACTGAGAAAGCATAACATCCGCACTTGCGCGCACATCATCTACGGGCTTCCCGGAGAGACGCACGACATGATGATGGAGACCGGAAAAGCGGTCGCGAAAATGGACGTGCAGGGAATCAAAATCCATCTGCTGCATCTGATGAAAAAAACGCCGATGGTCAAGCAGTGGGAGGCCGGCCTCGTGCGGTTCCTGGAAAAGGACGAGTATGTTAAACTGGTGGTGGACACACTGGAACTGCTGCCCCCGGAGATGATCGTACACCGCGTCACCGGCGACGCTCCCCGCGAGTTGCTGATCGGCCCGATGTGGAGCTTGAAAAAATGGGAAGTACTGAACGCGATTGACAGCGAACTGAGCCGGCGGAACACGTGGCAGGGAAAATATTGGCGGGGATGACGGTTCATCGGAGGGACCAGAATCACGCCCGGCGGTTGAACGCCCGCGCAGGCGGCGGTTCGAAGCGCCGGGCCGTATAGGGATGTTTTCGACGGGAGATTTTGACGGGATATTCACGAGACGTTCGACGGAATGCGGCAGGAATCCGCAAAGTACTCGGAGCAGAATTTGAAGACAGACTTGGCATTACGGGGGGTTTTATGGGATTCGCATCGGTGTTAAGCTTCGCCAGGCAGCTGGCGAAAGAACGGATAAGGCCGGGCGATGTAGTCATCGACGCCACCGTCGGCAACGGGATCGACACGGAGTTTCTTGCCGCATCGGTCGGGGCGGGCGGAACGGTATACGGCTTTGACATCCAGCAGCAGGCGTTGGAAAAAGCCCGGGAAAGGCTGGCGGGGAATGCGGATGCGGCGAATGAGACGAATGCGGCGGCAAACGTTCGCCTGTTTCTGCGCAGCCATGCGGACATGGCGGAGGTCATCCCGCGGCACCATCACGGCTTCGTTGCGGCGGTCATGTTCAACCTCGGCTATTTGCCGGGAGCCGAGCACGGCATCATCACCCGGCCGGAATCGACCCTACCCGCTCTCGACGCATCGCTTAGTCTTCTGAAAACGGGCGGAATCATTACGATCGTCGTCTATCCCGGCCATCCGGGCGGACAGGAGGAGGCGGATGCCGTGATGGACTGGAGCGCGCGGCTGCCGCAAAAAAGCTGCCAGGCGCTGTGCTACCGGTTTCTGAACCAAATCAACAATCCGCCGTTCCTCATCGCTGTGGAGAAAAGATAGTCTTATAAAAAACAATCCTTATATTATTATAGAAAGAAGAGGGTGAAAACATGAAACCATATCCTTTGCGCTTTAAACCGGTCATGAAAGAACGTGTATGGGGAGGCAGGGCGCTTGAGCAGTTCGGCTTCGAACTGCCGGAAGGGCCGATCGGCGAAGCGTGGATGATAGGCGATCATCCGAACGGCACGACGAAGGTCTTGGGCGGCGAGCTGGACGGATGGGGCCTGGATCAGGTGCGCGAACGGTTCGGGGAGCTTTTTTTCGGAACGAAAGGCTTTTCGAGCAAAAACAGCCGGTTTCCTCTGTTAATCAAACTGCTCGACTGCCAGGACGATCTTTCCGTGCAGGTGCATCCTTCCGATGATTATGAAGGGCTGCCCGAAGGCGAATTGGGAAAGACGGAAATGTGGTACGTCCTTGCCGCGAAGCCGGGCGCGAAAATCATTTACGGGCTGAAACCGGGAATCGACCGGAAAAAGCTGGCCGAAGCGATAAGCGATAACCGCATTATGGACTGTTTGCACGAAGTGCCGGTATCGGCGGGAGATTCGTTCTATATACCGGCGGGAACGGTGCATGCGCTCGGAGCCGGCGTGCTCGTCGCCGAAGTGCAGCAAAATTCGGACACCGTCTACCGGCTGTACGATTATAACCGCCCGGGGCTGGACGGAAAACCGCGCGAACTGCACATCGAAGATTCGCTGAACGTCATCGCGTATGACAATTCCGGGGCGTCCCGCATGAAAACGGACGTCGCCCGTAACAACGAGTGGCTCACGCTCGCCCGCTCTCCGTTTTTCATCGTCGAGAAGGGCGTCGTCGAGCGGGAATGGAAGCTGAGCACTTCACCGGACAGCTTCGTCATCATCGTCGTCTGCGACGGAACGGGGACGATTCGCTGGACCGGCGGCGAGACGGCGGCAAAGTCCGGCGACTGTTTCCTGCTTCCCGCCAACTTGGGCGAATATTCGCTGCATGGAAACATGACCGTGCTGCGCAGTTACTTGCCATAATCGGAACGAAAGACAAGTGGCTCCGGTGCCGTCTTGCGGTACGGAAGACGGTTCAACCGCACGCCGAAGGCGCTTGCCGCGGCGCCGCTTCAGACACGGAATCCACCGTCACGGAATTACTCTGACGGTTATGAACGCACAAGCCGCTACGAATCGTTGGAATGGGGATAGGTGTGAAGGGCGCTTCCCCTTCTCTTGTTCCGTATCCGCGAATTACAACGTGACTTCCAACATGGTTTCGGATGCGATGAAAAATACGACCCTGGCAGGTTACAGTGAAACCGCGCAAGTTACCGCCTGAAAAAGCCTTTGAGCACGAAGGCGAGATTGGCCGGGCGCTCGGCGATTCTCCGTGTGAAGTACGGGTACCAGTGCTTCCCGTACGGCGTATACACCCGGACGCGGTAACCCTCTTGGACGAGCCGCCGCTGCAGGTTGACGGCGATGCCGTACAGCATCTGAAATTCAAACCGGTCGGGAGGAATGCGGTTCCGCGCAACAAAGCGCTTCATGTGATCGATAATCCGTTCATCGTGGGTGGCGATGGCGGTATAGCAGCCGTTTCCCAAATGCAGCTCGGCCAGCCGCGTGTAGTTCGCGTCCACATCCGCTTTTACGGGAAACGCGATTTCTTTCGGTTCGTTGTACGCGCCTTTGACAATGCGCAAATTGGCGCGCAGTTTTCCCAGCTGTTCGACATCGCGCCGCGAGCGGTACAGGTACGATTGGATGACGAGCCCGACCGGGGCGCCGCCATGCTTTTCGTGCAGCTTTCTGTACAAATCGATCGTTGGCCCGGTTACGCTCGAGTCTTCCATATCGATGCGGACAAAGCTGTCGTATGTTTTCGCTTCCGTCACGATGCGATCCATGTTCCCGAAACAAAACGTTTCATCGATCGATAAACCGAGCTGCGTCAGTTTCACGGAAACGTTGGCGTTCAGCCGGTGTCGGTCGATTGCCGCGAACAGGCCGACGATTTCTTCGACCGCCGCAAGCGCGGCCGCACGGTCATGGACGCTTTCCCCTAAATAGTCGAGCGTCACAAGCATTCCCTGCTCATTCAATCGGTGGACGACACCGATCGTTTCCTCCAACGTTTCTGCCGCCACGAACCGGTTCACACCGAGCCTCATTCCGTATTGTTGAAACAACCGGCTGACCGGGCGGCTGCCGGCCGTTGCCATGACGGCGCGCCTCATGAAAGAATCGAAACCCACGCTGCCCGCCTCCCTTCTTTGCCGCACGTTTCCCGCATCACCCAAGCCGTTGCCGTCCTATGATTAAAGCCGCTCCGAGGTTGATTTCAGCTGGGTAAACTGCAGCAAATAATCCGGTCCGCCCGCCTTGGAATCGGTGCCGGACATGTTGAATCCGCCGAACGGGTGCACCCCGACGACCGCCCCGGTGCATTTGCGGTTCAGGTACAAATTTCCGACATGGAATTCCGCCCTTGCCCGCTCGATGTGCGCGCGGTTGCGGGTATACACGGACCCGGTCAAGCCGAATTCCGTATTGTTCGCGATCCGCAGCGCATGGTCAAAGTCGTCCGCCGGCGCGAACGCCAGCACCGGGCCGAAGATTTCCTCCTGCATGATCCGGCTGCCCGGATCGACGCCGGCAATAATCGTCGGCCGGATAAAATAACCGTTGCCCTCCGCGGCGTCCCCACCGGCGACTACGGTGCCCTCCCGGAAACCGAGCTCCAAATACCGCAAAATGTTGTTGTACGCATGCTCATCGATAACGGGACCGGTAAAGTTCGCAAAATCGAGCACGTCGCCGACTTTAAGCTCATGGGTCAGCCGCACGCAGCGCTCAAGCACTTCGTCGTATACGTCCCGGTGAACGATTGCCCGGGAGCAGGCGGAACATTTTTGCCCGGAATACCCGAATGCGGAAACGACGATATCCTCCGCGGCCTGTTCGAGATCGGCGTCATGGTCGACAATGATCGCGTCTTTGCCGCCCATCTCGCCGATAAACCGTTTCAACCACAACTGTCCCGGACGGGGTTTCGCCGCCAACTCGTTGATGCGAAGCCCTATCTCTTTGGAGCCGGTGAACGCAATGAACCGCGTAAGCTTGTGCCGTACGAGGAAATCTCCGATCCTGGCGCCGCTGCCCGGCAAATAATTGACCACCCCCGCCGGCAGCCCGGCTTCCTCCAACAGAGCGTAAAACCGGTAAGCGATAACGGGCGTCGCGCTCGCCGGCTTGAGCACGACCGTGTTGCCTGCGACAACGGCCGCGGCCGTCATTCCCGCCAAGATCGCGAGGGGGAAGTTCCACGGCGGAATGACGACACCGACGCCCAGCGGAACGTACTGCAGGCGGTTGTCTTCGCCGGGAATACGGATCAGCATATCGTTGGCGCGCTTATCCATATCGAGCACAAGGCGGCCGTAATATTCCAGAAAATCGATCGCTTCCGCCGTATCGGCATCCGCCTCGCTTCTCGTCTTGCCCGCCTCGAGCATCAGCCAGGCGGAAAATTCGTGCTTGCGGCGGCGCAAAATGGCGGCCGCTTTAAATAAGTAGCGCGCACGCTCCTCCGCCGGCACGCGCGACCATAGGCGGAAAGCGGCATAGGCGGCCTCAATCGCTTGTTCCGCAAGCGCAGCATCCGCTCCGGACACGTTCCCGACCACTTGATCTTTATTGGATGGATTGAAGGATGCGATGAGCCGCCTGGTCGTCACCCTTTCTCCATTGATGACAATCGGATAATGTCGGCCCGTATCCGCAAGCGCGCGGGCAATCGCTTTGCGGAGCGCGACTTCCTGCTTCGAATCGCGAAAATCGGTCAGCAGTTCCGGGCGGTAAGACATCATGGCGATCCACTCCTTGCTGTTCAATCTGCTCAACGGTCCGAAGGCTTTCCGGCGATAACGGATTCGGCCGGGCATATCGGAAGCCCGGTGAACGATTAAATAATGAGTACTGTATCATACGGCCGTTTGGGCGCAGTTGTGCAGAAAAAAATACCTGCCCGAACCGTCCGACTGTTGCTCAGGTCCTGATTTCAGCCGTCCCGCAAAGCCCCTATTTTCCATAATAAGGTATAATTATCGGTTGCCGGGAACATACTACTGTACATACATGGAGAATGGCGGTGTCGGTCTTTTGGATGAAGTATGGGTGACGAGAGCTCTGTTTGGAACGACGATGGCGTTTCATATTATATTCGCCACATCGGCGGTCGGCATTTCCCTTATGATCTTGGTGGCTGAACTATGCTTCCACCGCACAAAAGATCGCGATTACTCAATAATGGCGAAAAGATGGACGAAAAGTCTGGCCATTCTGCTCGGGGTTTCCATTCCGTCGGGGACCATCGCCGGAGTTCAATTGTCTCTTCTGTGGCCGGGATTTATGGAGGTGGTCGGCAAAGTCATTTCGCTGCCGTTTCAAATTGAAATCTTCGCTTTTTTTCTCGAAGCGCTGTTTTTGTCGATTTATGTCTATGCGGCGGATCGTCTGACTCCGTTCATGCGGATGGCCAGCGTGTCGTTCGTTGCGCTCGGGGCCGTCGCATCCGCGATATTAATTACGAATGTGCACGCCTTTCAGGGAACGCCGGCCGGCTTCCGCATGCAGGACGGGGAAGTGGTTGACGTCAATCCGTGGAGCGCGTTTTTTAACCCGAGTTTTTTCGTTACGGCCGGTCACGTCACGGTATCCGCTTATATGACAGGGGCATTTCTGATTACGTCCGCCGCCTCGTACAAGATGTTAAGGCTTCCTGCCGGGAGCAGGGAGTACCTTTTCCACAAAAAAGCTTTGGTCATGTCCCTCATCATCGGAGGGTTCTTTTCCGTGCTGACCGCGATCAACGGTCACGCAAACGCCCAATATCTACACAAGTATCAGCCGGAGAAGCTGGCCGCCGCTGAAGGTCTGTTCGAAACCCGGGCATACGCGCCGTTAGCGATCGGCGGTTTTACCAATCCTGAAACCCGACAGGTCGAATATGCGCTGGAAATCCCTTGGGCGCTCAGCTTTTTGGCGGGCAACCGTTTTGACGAAGTGGTCATCGGGCTTAACGATTTTCCGGAAAAATACTGGCCGCCTTTATTCATCCATACGTTGTTCAACGCGATGGTCGGCGCCGGCATGGCGCTCATCCTCCTTTCGGCGATTGCGCTGCTGTGGCGAAAAAGGCTGTTGGCGGGAGGCTTTCCGAAATGGATGATGTGGGCGCTAGCGGGCAGCGGCCCGTTATCGATGCTGGCTATTGAACTGGGCTGGATTTTTGCCTGCACCGGACGGCAGCCGTGGGTGATTTACAGAACGATGTTCACTGCGGATGCGGCGAACCGCTCCGAACAGATGCCGCTGTTGTTTGTGCTTTTCGCAGGAATATACGTGTTTCTGGGGGCGGCCACCGCATTGGTGCTGCGCCATTACTTTAAAAAGCATCCGCTTGGGGAGGAGCTTTCCTCATGAAAAAACCATCGCTTGGGGGTGAACCCGGATGACGGACACCGTGCTTGCCATTACATTGCTCTGGTTATTCGTATTTGTTTATTCCATTGCCGCGGCGATCGATTTCGGAGCGGGTTTTTGGGCGATGATCTATGCGGGCCAACATCACATCAAAGCCGCGAACGTGGCGAACCGTTACCTTTCTCCGTCCTGGGAAGTCACCAACGTGTTTATCGTCCTTATCGTAGTCGCCCTGGTCAGTTTTTTTCCCGGAGCGACGTTTACATTGGGCACGGTGCTGCTCATACCGGGAAGCATCATTATTTTATTGCTTGCCTTTCGTGCCGCGTTTTTGGTTTATTCGCTCACCGTTGCGGCGAACAGGCGTATTCTGATGCTCGTCTCGGGCGTTTCCGGCATTTTGGTG
>JAWLCZ010000050.1:0-21949 GCA_041686835.1 Paenibacillaceae bacterium
CCATCGGCGCGAAATTCGTCCAGGAAGTGAACGCCGTAACGATGGCCGTGGAACAGCTTCATCCGGATGTCGGCAGCGTCATCGAACTGGGCGGGCAGGATGCCAAGATCATCATCTTTAAAGAGAACGAGCAGACAGGCAGCAAACAAGTGTTGACCTCGATGAACGACAAATGCGCATCCGGGACCGGCGCCACCATCGACAAATGTCTGATTAAAGTAGGCATGTCGTCGAATGAAGTGGCGAATTTGCATTTTGACGACGGGAAGCTTCATCATGTGGCGGCCAAATGCGGGGTGTTCGCGGAAACCGATATCGTCAATCTTGTAAAAAGCGGCATTCCGTCCCCGGAAATTATGTGTTCGCTGGCCGACGCGATCGTCATGCAGAATCTTTCGGTACTGACCCGCGGAAATACGCTCAGGCACCGGGTGCTGCTGCTGGGAGGACCGAATACGTATCTGCCTTTCCTGCAGCAGTGCTGGCGCAAACGGATACCCGAAACGTGGGAAGAACGCGGGTATGATTATCCGAAAGACGTTCCGATCGAGGAACTCATCTTCGTGCCGGAAAACTCGCAATATTACGCGGCTTACGGCGCCGTCATTTACGGGATGAACGAGCCGGCCGGAGTCGGCGATTACAAAGGCCTGGAAGATTTGAAAACGTTCATTTCGCACGGCAGAAAAGACAAGCTCGGCGAAAAAGCGGGGCCCCCTCTTGTCGGAAGCGAAGAGGAATTGGAGCAGTTTCGCCGCCGTTACAGCATTCCGAAATTCGAACCGGCGGCGTTCGCGCCGGGTCAGAAGGTTCGGGCCGTTATCGGTCTGGACGGAGGGTCCACATCGTCCAAGGCGGTATTGGTTGACGAAAACGGCAATATCCTGCTGAAAGAATATCAGCTCTCCAAAGGCAATCCGATTCAGGATACGAAAGAAATTCTCGAACGCATCCGAAATAAAGTGACTTCCCAGGGGGCGGAACTCGAGATCATCGGATTCGGGGCGACGGGGTATGCGGCGGACGTATTGGAAAAAACATTAAAAGCGGATGTCAATATTGTGGAAACCGTCGCCCACATGATGAGCGCCGTCCATTATTTCAAAGAAGTGGACGTCATCTGCGATATCGGCGGACAGGACATCAAAGTGCTGTTTCTGAAAAACGGCGATATCCGCAACTTCCGGCTTTCCAATCAATGTTCCGCCGGGAACGGCATGCTTCTGCAGGCGATGGCCGACCAATTCGGCATCCCGATCCAGGAGTACGCCGATACGGCGTTCCGCGCGGAGCTTTCGCCGAAATTTTCATACGGCTGCGCCGTGTTTCTCGACGCGGATCGGGTGAATTTTCAAAAGGAGGGATATTCCAAAGAGGAGCTGCTGGCCGGCTTGGCCATGGTGCTGCCGAAAAACGTCTGGCAGTACGTCGTGCAAATTCCGCGCATGGCCGAACTCGGCCGCAAATTTGTGCTGCAGGGCGGAACCCAGCATAATTTGGCCGCCGTCAAGTCTCAGGTCGATTACATCAAGGAACGCGTTCCCGACGCGGAAATTTATGTGCACCCGCATACCGGCGAAGCGGGGGCGATCGGCGCTGCGATCGAAACGCTCCGCGTCGTCAAGCGCCGGGGTTACTCCACGTTTTTAGGGATCGAACCCGCCATCGATATGCGCTATTCGTCGCGCAATGACGAGACGACACGCTGCACGTTCTGTCCGAACCACTGCAGCAGAACCTTCATCGATACGGAAACTCCAGACGGACATACCGCCCGTTACATTTCGGGTTTCAGCTGCGAGAAGGGAACCGTGGAAAACAAGGAAGAAGTGGTGAGAATCACCCGGGAACGCCAGGAGATCAAAAAGCGGTATCCGAATCTTGTCGAATACGAAGCGAAGCGGATGTACCAGCATTTTTACGATCCGGAGCCGCTTCCCGAAGCGACAGCTTTGATCGAAGACGTTGCCGTCAAACGCGGCTTGTGGGGAGGAGTGCGCCGGACCGTCGTTCGCCGCCCGTTCCGGCGTTCTTCCGCCGAAGCGCTCGAACACCGGAAACAGATCCGCATCGGCATCCCGCGCGTGCTCAATATTTGGTCTACGGCGCCGTTTTGGCGAACGTATTTCGAAACGCTCGGTTTGGATCAAAAGAACATCGTATTCAGCGACTATACGAGTGAAGAGATGTGGCAGGAAGGCGGGAAGTACGGATCGATCGATCCCTGCTATCCGTCCAAGGTGGCTCAGGCGCACGTGCACAATTTGCTGTTCAAGCACCATAGCGAGGCGAAGCCGCTTCATTACATCTTTTTCCCGTGCATCACCCATATTCCGACGCATCTGCACAATGTGGTCGACTCCACGAGCTGTCCGATCGTGGCCGGGGCGCCGAACGTCATTAAAGCCGCGTTCACGAAAGAGACGGATTTTTTCCGGGCGAAAGGGATTACTTATCTCGATCCGGCGGTTACGTTCACGGAACTGCACATGATGAAAAAACAGATGTACGAAGCGTTTAAAGACCATTTGCAAATCACCGAGGACGAAAGCGATTTTGCCGTTGACCAGGGCTGGAAAGCGATGGATTTGTTCGACGCGGAAATGCAGGAGAGAGGCCGGATGATACTCGAGCAGGTGGAAGCGGAAAACCGTCTAGCCATTCTCTTGATCGGGCGCCCGTATCATTCCGATCCCGGTCTCAATCACGGGGTGCTGGAAGAATTTCAGGTGCTTGGATATCCGGTTCTCTCCATGCGTTCGATTCCGAAAGACGAAAACTGGCTGCGCCAATATTTCCGGGAAGACCTGGAGTCCGGCCGGGTCGAGTACGCGCTTGAAGTGACCGACGTGTGGCCGGAAAACTTCAGTTCCAACAGCGTGCAAAAAGTGTGGGCCGCCAAATTCGCCGCCCGCCATCCGAACGTCGCCGTGCTCGATCTGTCCAGCTTCAAATGCGGACATGACGCTCCCACTTACGGGCTGATCGATTCGATTATTACGACGGCGGGCACACCGTATTCCGCGCTGCACGATATCGACGCGAACAAGCCGGGCGGCTCGATTAAAATCCGCGTGAAGACGTATGCCCACAGCTTGAAGCTTCACGAGGAACGTTTGGAGGAATTGGCCGGGAAAAAAGCGGAACTGCAGTCCCGTCTGGAACAAAAACGTCTGGAACTGATGCGCCGCGGCGACGCTTTCCGGATGGAAGCCGACCCGATCGGCAATTTAAAAACAGGAAACGAATAAACTTACAGAAAGGGGTCACATCACAACATGAATGTAGTAAAACCGTTACCGATCATCAATAATGAAGCGCAGTCCGACGAACATTCCATGGAAAAGAGCTTGCGGCAGTACGAGGCGGAACTGGAACAAGAACTCGGATTGCGGCAGCACAAAAAAGCGCAGTGGTTCGATCCGGTTCCCCGGACGTTTCTGGAGAAAGACAAAGCGTCGACGACGATATTGTTCGGCGGACTGACGATGGCTCACGATTTTCTGATCGAAGGGGCGCTGGAAGGACAAGGTTACCGGGTACAACGTCTGGACTGCCCGGATACGGAGTCGCTGCGCTACGGCAAAGAATTCGGGAACCGCGGCCAGTGCAACCCGACGTACTTCACGGTGGGCAATTTGATCAAATATTTGTGCCATTTGCGGGATGTCGAAGGAAAATCGAAGGAAGATATCGTCCGCAACTACCTTTTCATCACCAGCGGTTCGTGCGGTCCTTGCCGTTTCGGCACCTATGTCACCGAATACCGGAAAGCGCTGCGGGACGCCGGGTTTGACGGATTCCGGGTCCTGCTGTTCCAACAGCAGAACGGATTGAAACAAGCCACCGGCGAAGAGTCGGCGCTGAAATTGGACGCATCGTTCTTTCTCGCCTTTCTGAAGGCGGCTTTGCTGGGCGACATCCTGAATGCAATCGGTTACCGCATCCGGCCGTATGAAGTCGTTCCGGGCGCAACCGATGCGGCGCTCGAGCGCTGCAAGCAGATACTGTACGACGCTTTCAGCAGCCGCAGGAGCTTGCTGCCGGCGATGCTCAAGTGCCGTAGAGAACTGCGTTCCGTTCAGGTGGATCGGCTGCAGGTCAAACCGAAAGTGAGCATTATCGGCGAGTTTTGGGCGATGACCACCGAAGGCGACGGCAACTACCGGCTGCAGCGGTTTCTGGAACAAGAAGGGGCGGAAGTCGACGTGCAGTCGCTCACGGCGTGGATATTGTTTTTAATCTGGGAATGGCGGTACGATACGCGGCAGCGGATGTATTTGCGCGGCGTTGACGACGGCAGGAAAGGGCTGAAAGGGAAAAATCCGGTGAAGCGCTTGCTGCTGTTCACTTTAGCCGATCGGGCCGTCCGCATCATGTTTCAAACGTACGCCAAAATGATCGGGCTTCACGGCTACCACCTGCCCGACATGGACGAGGTGGCGAAAATCGCCCACCAGCATTACAACAATCACTTGCGGGGCGGGGAAGGACATATGGAAGTCGGCAAGCTCATCCTTAACGTGGCCAAACGGAAGGTGAACATGACGATTTCCGTCAAACCTTTCGGCTGCATGCCTTCCTCCGGCGTTTCCGACGGAGTCCAGTCCCTCATTACCGAATTGTACCCCGAAGCGAATTTTCTTCCGCTGGAAACGACGGGAGACGGTGCGGTCAATTTTTACAGCAGGGTGCAGATGAAACTGTTTAAGGCGAAGCAGGCGGCTCAGGCGGAATTTGACAAGGCGTTGGAAGAACAGGGAGTTACCGTGGACGAGCTCCGCAAATGTTCATTCGGACGGTCCCGAATGACCCATCCGTTAAAAATAAGCCGTCACGTGGTCGCCTGCACTGCCGCCAATGTAGTGTACGGAATGCGCGGAATGGCGAACCGTTTCGCTTTCCGGGGCAGCAAGCAAGTAACGAAACAAACGTGAAAAATGGCAATAGAGGTGCACAAAAAGGTTAGGGTTGCACCCAAGAGGACCGTCCGGTTGTTCCGGACGGTTTTCTTGCGTCACTTTCCTGTTCCCGTATCAACCGTCAATGAATGGTCGTCATCTTTTACCGCTGCGTAAAAGATGTTTTTCATCTCCGGGTGGCCGGCCTCTTTCAGTCGTTCCGTCAACCACCGCTCATCCTTCCCGATGAGTTCCAGGTTTTTGCTCTGCACTTTTCCTTCCACTATGACGGCAATCGGCAATCCTTGCTGTTCGGGCTTAAGATGCAAATGTCTGGGTGTTACGGGCGCCGCTTCTTTTTTCGGAACGATGCTGATTTCTCCCGTCGGTTCCAGGATGGCGTAATCGATATCGTCGGGATTCGGATATCCGTTTGCCCGAAGTGTCGCCAACAAATTAACGAGAGAATAGCGGGAGGAACGCAAATGTTTTTTTATCATTTTCCCGCGTCTGATGAGAATGGTCGGTTCCCCGATCAACAGCTGATTCAGCCAATGAAACAGCGCAAGCTTGGAAAACACGATATGCAGCACCATAACGACGCCAATCGCTATTCCGACTTGAACTAAGTTCTCGCTCAACAGAGGGTTGACCGCCATCGTGGCCAGGAAGACAATGGCCGTCAAATCGTGGGAAGTCAATTGGGCGAGCGCGCCCTTCCCGATAAATCGAATCACAAATACGGATACGGTGAACAGCAAAACCACTTTGCCAATATATTCAATCACGACTAACCCCCGCTTTCATCATTCTTCCTAATCTAATGTGCCATTTATGACGAAAAGAATACGCTCCATTGCAGGCATATCCGCATGAAATCAACGGTCCGGCAAATACTACTTACGATAAATCTACAGAAAAGGGGAACGCACAGAATGTATCCAAAGCCGCGAATTGCTCTGACTATCGCGCTGGCCATCGCATTGGCCGGATGCACTTGGTTCGGGGCAAAGACGAAAGAAGACGATCTGGTACGGGTCAAGTCCAAAGGAAACGCCGACTCGAAGAAAGTCATTATGCTGATGGCCGATTCGCTGCTCGTTCAGGCCCTGGATCGCGGGATAAAAAACAATGAGCTTCCTGCCTTCAAGTATTTGATCGAACATGGCCAATATTATAAAGATGTCGTCAGTTCGTTTCCGACCATGTCGGTTACGATTGACAGTACATTGTTAACCGGAACGCATCCGGACCGGCATCATGTGCCGGGGCTGATCTGGTACGATGCGGAAGAGAAGCGGCTCGTCAATTACGGCACCGGGACGATGGAAAGCTGGAGGCACGGCGCCGATAAGGTATTGCAAGATGCGCTCGTCCGCCTTAACCAATCCCATCTGAACCCGCACGTGCGTACCGTCTTCGAGGAGCTTGCCCGTTACGGGCTTACTTCCGGATCGGTCAACGGGCTCATCTACAGGGGAAATACCGAACATACATTAACGATTCCTCCATGGATTCAAGTTCCGGTATCGGCACCGAAACAACTGAAAGTGAAAGGCCCCGACTTTTTTGCATTCGGTTTGTTCGCCAACCCGCTTGAAGGCGAAGTCCGTCTGCCCGACGGGTTGACGAATAAACTCGGTTTCACAAACGAATATGCTTTGCGGACGGTAAAGCATTTAATCCGCACCGGCAGACTGCCGGACTTTCTTTACGTCTATTTGCCGGATATGGATCAGAGGCTGCACCGCTACGGACCTGACGATGCGGAAGGGATTAGACGGTTGGACGGGCAGCTGGCTTCGCTGCTCCAGGCTTTCGGTTCGGCGGATGAAGCATTGAAGCAGGCCGTTATTATCGTAACCGGAGACAGCGGGGTTGCCCCCCTTCTTCCTTCCTCACGTAAGCCTGTTGTCGAGCTGTCTTCTTTGCTGAACGCGTATAACGTTCTGAAACCGGGTGATTCCGTCGGCCCCGCTACGGATATTGTGCTCGCTGTCAATGAAACGATGGCGTATGTCTATAAGCTGAAATCGAACCCGTCGCTCCACCAATTGGCCGTCCTGTTTGCTTCGGAACCCCGGATCGATCTCATCGCCTGGAAAGAGGGCGGGTGGATTCACGTGATGCGGAACGGCGTTACCGGACGGTTCCTCTATAAAGCCGGAGGTCCGGTGAAGGACGATTACGGGCAAACATGGACGTTAAACGGGAGCACCGATGTGTTGGATTTGCACCTGTCCGGCGGCAATCGATTGGCGTACGGCCGGTATCCGGATGCTCTTGCCCGCTTATCCGGCGCACTGCATTCCCATAAGGGAGATTTCTTGGCCATCACCGCCAAACCGGGCTTCGAATTGGCGGATCAAAGCTCGCCGACCCATGAAGGCGGCGGCGGACACGGTTCTTTGCACCGGACGGAATCCGTCGTTCCGGTCATCGTTGGCGGAACGAATGCCGAACTGACACGGCATCGCATCGTCGATTTGAAACAATACGTGATCCGCTTGCTGACAAAAAAAAGATAAAAAATGGTGTCAAAACGCGGCCGGCGAAAATATGATGAATGTAGGAGATAGGCATGAGTCTATGGGAGAACACCGGTGAGAGGCGAGGTGGGGCATATGGTGATCGAACTGTGCGCGATTTTCGCGGCAGCCGCCGCAATCGTGCTGGCGGTCTACGCCATCTTTACGCTGAAAAAGGCGCAATCTTCTCTGGATCACATCAATGAAACGTTGAACGGCGTGCAGCGTGAAATGGAACGCATCGGCGGAGAAACGATGCGGTTTATGCAAAACGCGAACCGTCTGACGGTCGAAGCGCACCATAAGCTGAAAACGTTCGATCCGTTTTTCCGTTCCGTAACCGAGGCCGGCGAAGCCGTCCATCAAGTGGCTTCTTCCGTAAAACAAGCGGCCGCGCTCGTATCCCAAACCGTAACCGGACAAGTGGAACAGGCGGTACATAAAAAAAGGAAAACAATGACCGAAGCCGCGGAATGGGCCAATTTGGCCGCCAACCTATGGTTAAAATGGAAATCGCATAGACGTGCCGATGCGAATGAAGACTTATCCGGGAGCGGATAAAAAGGAGAGGATTCGAATGTCGAAAAACAAAAGCTTCATTGCGGGAACGATAGTGGGAGGCGTCGTCGGAACCGTTGCGGCGCTGCTGCTGGCGCCGAAATCCGGCCGGGAGCTGCGGACCGACTTGAATGAACAGTACAGGCAGATCAGCGACAAAACGCAAGAGATCGCCGGCACCGTGAGCGGCAAAACACGGAAAATCGCCGAGCATACGACCGAATGGGCGGAAAAGGCTAAAGAGGTTGCCGTTCAAGTCGCGGACGAAGTGAAAGCGTGGAGAGCCTCCAGAAAGGACGCATCAAGCGACGCTGTGCCCGAAGCGGAGGATGCGCCTGAAACGACGGATATTTCCAATTAAAAACGGACATTTCCAATGAAATGAAAGAAGGGTTCCTCTCTTGAAGCGGGACCCTTTTCTGTCGTTACATTTCGGAATGGAGATCGTTTTCCTTCAATAAATTTTCAAAATCGGCGGCAGCCAAAGGTTTGCTGAAAATGTACCCTTGTATTTCATCGCAGCCGTGTTGCCTTAGAAAATCGAGCTGCTCCTTCGTTTCCACGCCTTCCGCAAGCGACTTGATTTTCAACCGCTGCGACATCATGATTAAAGCGGAAACGATGGCGGCATTGTCTTCGTCGTGCGTAAGATCCTGAATGAACGATTGATCGATTTTTAGCGTATGCACTTTAAAACGTTTCAAATAACTTAAGGAGGAGTACCCTGTGCCGAAATCGTCAATCGAAATCCGCACGCCGAGCTCCTTCAGCTTATTCATCGTATCGACGATGTAGGCGACGTTCTTCATCGCCACGTTCTCGGTGATTTCAAGACAGAGCATCCCGGGCTCCAGACCGGTCTCCTCCAGCGTTTGCTTGACGAACTGGACAAAACCGGGCTGCTGAAACTGGCTCGCGGAAATGTTGACGGAGACGCACAACGAATCGAATCCCATCTGATGCCACGCTTTATTTTGTCTGCACGCTTCCTGCAGCACCCAGTTGCCGATCGGCACGATCAGTCCGGTTTCCTCGGCAAGCGGAATGAAATCGGATGGAGAAATCATGCCTTTCTGCGGATGCACCCACCGGACAAGCGATTCCATGCCGAGAATGCGCCCCGTGCGCAGATTGACGAGCGGCTGGTAGTAAATCGTGAATTCGTTTTTTTTCAACGCTCTGCGAAGATCGATTTCCAGGTTTAACCGTTCCATCGAGCGCTGATTCATATCTGCGCGGTATATCGCAAACGTGTTGCCGCCTTTTTCGATTTTGGCGCGGTACATGGCGGTGTCCGCGTTTTTGATCAATGTCGAGGCATCCAGCCCGTCCTGCGGATACAAGCTGAGACCGATGCTGCACGTTACAAAAAGCTCGTGCCCTTCCCAAACAAACGGTTCATATAACAGGGAAGGGATTCCTTTAACAAATTCGGTCACCTCGTCAATATGGGCAATGCCGGTCATCAATATGATGAATTCGTCTCCGCTGAAGCGTGCGACCGTATCCTCTTCACGGACGTAGGACTGAAGCCGTTTCCCGAAATGTTTGAGCAGCTCGTCGCCCACATGGTGGCCCAGCGTGTCGTTGATCACCTTGAACCGGTCCAGGTCGAGAAAAATAACCGCGAGCATCTTGCCGCTGCTCTCGGCGTCGGCGAAAGCCTGATTTAATCGTTCGTGGAACAAAAGACGGTTCGGCAAATTGGTCAATGCGTCGTGATAAGCCATATGGACGATTTTCGCTTCCGAGCGCTTGCGTTCCGTTTCGGCGAGTATGGTGATATAGGAACGGAGAAATTTTTCGTCGCTTTCCGTTGCAGCGATTGACCTCATCCAATCGTCGTAATCGCGGTTTTCGTCATCGATTCCCCTCTTTTCTTCCCGTTTGGCTATTTTCAGCATTTGTATGACATTCTCGATATGCTTTCTTTGTATTCTTGCCGCGGAAGCGGTTTTGGTAGCCTTGCTCCGGCGATCTCCCAAATAGACAATCCCTTTGTTGGCGTCATATTCGGTCACATGGTGCATATTGACGATATTTGTGCTGTCCAGCATGCGAAACCCGTCTTCGAACAGCCATTCTTCAATGCTGTCGAAGGAAATGTCCAAATAAAATTGCTCATCCTTCGTATGAATGATGTATACCCGATCTCTGATGTTGTCGATGCGCACCACATCGCTCGAATCGAGAACGATGACTTCAGAGCCTCTCTTGCCATCGCGAGTTACGGGAATTTTCTGCATATGATCAGCTCCACATGAGAAGGATGGGCTGCCGAAATTTCTCGGCAGCCCGCGAGAGTTAAGTATTACTTTTTAAGCAGTTCGGCAGGAGTTTCCGGGCGGTGCATGAAATATGCACTGGCAGTAAAAACAAAAGTTGCCGCCAACGCCATAAGTACTCCATTTGCATATTTTGCCATGATGCGTTTCATGTATATCCCCTCCTTTCCAATAAATGAACTAGCCTGTGTGCCGGTTTTGTAAGCGATAAGGCTTGTATGAAAAACGCGGCCGACAGCAAAGAAGAGTGAAACAACAAATTGGAGGAAATTATCAGGATTGAAACGATTTTCAGTACCGGGTAATATTTCGGATCGATCCGGCTTACTTTCTCCATGCCGCTTGGAGCCATTAATCCGGTGATAACGATCGAAAGCAGGTCGAGCACGAACCCGGAATACCAATAGTCGAAGTCGATATGTATAATGAACAGCAGCACCGCGGACGAGACGATTGTGCACGATACGGAAGAATTCAAGTGCACGCCTCCGCTGAAATATCTCAGCAGCGCGAAAGCGAACAACACCGTCACACCCTGGATGAAATGGCCGGTAAAAGCGCAAACCAGCAAAACGGTAAAGATTGTGGCAAGCGTATTCAAAACAATAATCAACGCATATTTCAGCACTTCTTCCGAAGCCGCTTCCGGGTGGTGCCGCCTTATCGCTTTTGCCAAATAATCTGCAGCTGATTCGCTTATGTTCATAATTTGTTCTTATACCTCTCGTATTTCATTTCTATTTCTATTTTATTTTTACTGTAAGTGACGAAGAGACTGATAATAAATACAATGATAAGCACGGTTAAAAAATAATTGTGAGCATCATGGTCAATAATGGATAACAGATTCAACTGCATTGTAATAATGCCCAATATAATAGTTCCTAGCAGAATGGAATGATGGCCTTTAATAACTTGTTTAAAGGCAAATCGATGGGTTACAAACATAAACCCGATTTTTTTTACCTGCATCCAAAAAACGAGGAGATAGACTAATATCGATTCAATAAATTGAAAAGCGGAAAAATAAAGAATAGATGAAGTTAGCTGCTTTACAGTAATCATTTGAAAAGTGACTCCCAGCAGCAGAGTTTGGATAATCGCAAACGCCGTATACCCGGTCATGCAAACCAGCAAGGAATAAAAGAAGGGCAATTGAAAGAAAACGCTTATCAATATAACGTAGCATAAGACTTGCGTAATAAATGCATAGTCCTGCAAATGTGCAAAGTCTCGTTGAAAAATAGAAATCAAAGAAATGATGAATGACACCGCAATAATTTTTTTCCAGCTATATTTAATAGGAATCCGAAATAAAGAAAAGGAGAGCAAGACAATACTAGAAAATTCAATGGTAGAAAAGATTAGCTTGATGAATGTGTCGACTCCCATAACAGCTCCTGTTCCTGCCCAAATAAAAGGGCCCTTGTTCATAGTTTACGATAAGAAAAAATTGGAATGTATAGATCGAAAGTCCTGTTTTTATCCATACTACCGACTACTACTGCGTGTGTTGGTTCTGGTAAACTATTGAATCAACTTCTATATAACATATGTTTACCATATAAATGAAGCTTTGTCGACATTTTTAGTCGAATTGCGACATCATGTCTGGCAAGTGAGTCTAATAGGCCGGTAAACGTTGCGAATTCCGGCTAGTTGCAGTCAAAGCGGGATTTCCCGCGGTGTAACCTTCGGTATTCCGTCGGAGAGCATCCGTACCATTTTTTAAACTGCTTGGAAAAGTATAACGCGTCGGAAAAGCCGACGGAGGAGGCGATTTGCTCCACTGTCAACGGTTCCAGCAGCAGCAGTTTGGCACGTTCCATCCGAATCTTCAGCAAGAAATGCATGGGCGGCATTCCCGTATATTGTTTGAACATTTTGGACAGATGCGTACGGTGATAGCCTAGCGCCTGCGCCATGTTTTCAATGGATACCGGCTGGGAATACTGCAGCGTCAGCCAACGGATCGCCTGCTCGACCCGCTGCTGTATATCGGAAACGGGCTCCGTTTTCGCAGAGCTTTCTGGCGGCGCTGATTCGACATATTCCGACAAAATGATGCGCATATAGCCTCCAGCCTGCAGATCACAGTTCGGTTTGGCCTGCCGCAATATGCGCTGCACATGATGGAAAAGCGCGTTCAACCTGCGGCCGCTGCCTGAATGGGCTGTCGGCTTGTGGGAGGAAATGCCTATAGAACTAAGCAGTTGGTCCGCATAGGTGCCTTTGAATCCGATCCATCGGTAGTACCACGGATCGGTTTTGTCCGATGCGTAGCTGACCAGTTCCCCGGGGAATATGAAAAAGCTGTCGCCGGGACCTAATTCGTACTGCCGTCCCAGGCAGCTAAAACTGCCTTTTCCGGAAACGACATAATGAACGAGATGATAGTCTAGAACCTGCGGACCGACGCGGTGGACCGGCGGGGTTTGCGCCTGTCCTGCAAATAAAACTACAATTTCACCTTTGCCGGAATGGGGGTTGATGGCAACGGAATATGATTCGGGACGCATGGCACACCGACCTCCTTCGTAAATATTTTAGCCCATCTGCCCTTCCACAACAATCGGGGAAACTACATTCATCCATGTAAAAGTGGCTTGTCTCCATACTGTTTTTCGCGGGGATCCCGTATATTGAACGATGTAAGCGATTTTACGCGGAGAACCAAGTTAAAGGGAGGGCTTGAATCGTATGCCGAAGATTACCTTTTTGGGGGCCGGCAGCACCGTGTTCGCCAAAAACGTGCTGGGAGACGTCATGGTGACGGATGCGCTGCAGGATTTTGAACTGGCTTTGTTTGATATCGATCCGGTGCGGTTGAAAGATTCCGAGAATATGCTGAACAACCTGAAGCAAACGACAGGCAGCGGCTGCCGCGTTAAAGCTTATACGGATCGCAAAGAAGCGCTGCGCGGGGCCAAATATGTCGTGAACGCCATTCAGGTGGGCGGATACGACCCTTGTACGATTACCGATTTTGAAATTCCGAAAAAATACGGCCTGCGGCAGACGATTGCCGATACGGTCGGCATTGGCGGCATTTTCCGGAATCTGCGCACGATTCCCGTGATGATGGATTTTGCCCGCGACATTCAGGAGGTTTGTCCGGACGCCTGGTTTTTGAATTACACGAATCCGATGGCCGTCCTCACCAACGTCATGAACACGTACGGGGGCGTAAAAACGGTAGGACTTTGCCACAGCGTGCAGGTATGCGTGCCGCATCTGTTCAAGCAATTGGGCATGGACGACACCGGAGTGCAGTGGAAAATCGCCGGCATCAACCATATGGCGTGGCTGCTGGAAGTGACGAAAGACGGGGTCGACCTGTATCCGGAGATTAAACGGCGCGCCGCCGAAAAGCAAAAAGAGAAGCATGACGACATGGTCCGTTTCGAGCTCATGCTTCGTTTCGGTTACTATGTGACGGAATCTTCCGAGCATAATGCCGAATATCATCCGTACTTTATTAAAAGGAACTATCCCGAGCTCATCGACAGATTCAACATTCCGCTCGACGAATACCCGCGCCGCTGCGTGCACCAGATTGAACGCTGGAAAACGATGCGCGAAGAGCTCGTCAACAACAAAAATTTGGAGCACTGCCGTTCGCATGAGTACGCTTCCTATATTTTTGAAGCGATGGAAACCGACAAACCGTTTAAAATCGGCGGCAACGTGATGAACACCGGCCTTATTACCAACCTGCCGAAAGAAGCGTGCGTGGAGGTGCCGTGTCTCGTCGACGCGAGCGGCGTAACGCCGACATATGTGGGCGACCTGCCGCCGCAATGCGCCGCATTGAACCGGACGAATATCAACACGCAGCTGCTGACGATTGAAGCGGCGATGACGCTGAAGAAAGAGCATATTTACCACGCCGCGCTGCTTGATCCGCATACTTCCGCGGAGCTGTCCATCGACGACATCGTCGCGCTGTGCGACGATCTGATCGAAGCGCACGGCGACTGGCTGCCGAAGTTCAAATAATCGATCGGCTTCGGCAACGAAATCACGAAAAGCGTAAAACAAAGGCTCCTCGCGCCCGAAGCAATCCTGATGGCGCGGGAGCTTTTCGCTTTTTCTAATGAATGTGATAAAATCGATGTATAGGATGATGGATATGGTAGGTGCCCGGTACTTTTTCCTTAACCGGTACATAAGGTAAATCGTAGGTACTCGAACATGGCAGGGAACGGACAATACGCAAAAAGGAAGCGGTGTTTTCGTGCAGCAGGCAATTGCTATTTTGGATTCCGGAGTTGGAGGACTGACTGTAGTTAAGGAAGTCATGAGGCAGCTTCCGATGGAGAAGATCATCTATTTCGGCGATACGGCCCGGGCTCCGTACGGCCCGCGCCCGCCCGAAGAAATATTAATGTTTACGAGGCAGATCGTCGATTACTTGCTGCAGTTTCATCCGAAAATGATCGTAATTGCCTGCAATACGGCTACAGCTATCGCATTGGATGACATTCGTTCCAGAGTGTCGATCCCGGTCGTCGGGGTCATTCATCCGGGGGCGAGAGCGGCGATCAAAACGACGCGAACGGGAGTGGTCGGCGTCATCGGCACGGAAGGGACGATTCGCAGCAGAGCATACGAGCAAGCGCTGAAGACCATTTCTCCGAACATCCAAGTGGTCAGCCAGGCTTGTCCCGAATTTGTGCCGCTGGTGGAAAGAGGACTGTTCCGGGTCGACGATGCCGTGAATGTCGTCTCGAGTTCGCTTTCTCCGATCAAACAATATCCGATCGACTGCCTTATTTTAGGCTGCACGCATTATCCCTTTTTAAGCGATACGATTTCGCAAGTGATGGGACCCGATGTGGCGCTAATCAGTTCGGCGGATGAAACGGCGCGGGAAATCAGCACGATTCTGTATCATAAAGGCCAGCTGGCGACGACGAACAGGACGCTTATCCACCAGCTTTTCTGCAGCGGCGATCCGCACCTGTTTCAAAAAATCGCCCAGCAGTGGTTAAACGAACAAATTCAAGTGACTCCCGTCGTATGGCAGGTAACGAAGGTCAATTAAACATATCGCGGCATTTCGTTTGTCGGCGGTCGATGCGCTTATCGGCCGCCTTTGCTTTTGGGCGCGTGCAGTTTCCGGGAGTTTTACGCTCATGAAGGCTCGAGCGGCGGCATAAGCATATTGGAAACTGCCGTTTTCAACCGGATTGACGGGAAAGTCCCCACGATAGGTTTGCATTGAAATAAGGGGTGGGGTATCTGCCGGAAAGTTAACGCGGGGTGGTGGAGTGTTGATGACAGAATCGATTACGAGGTTTACGGAATACGGGTATGCCGAGTTGATGCGGGACTTGCATTCGCTTCGGCGGGCGTATCCTTTTCTGCATGTCGAATCTATCGGCGAAAGCGTGATGGGCAAATCGATCCCCGCCCTGCGCCTCGGCGAAGGCCCGCGGGAGGTCCACGCGAACGGGGCGTTTCACGCCAATGAATGGATCACTTCGCTCATGTTAATGAAGTTTGCCGAAGAATACGCCCGGGCCTGCTGCACGGGCGGAAGCCTGCGTGGGGAGAGCGTCAGACCGCTGTTCGAAAATACGTCGCTGTGGCTTGTCCCGATGGTGAATCCGGACGGGGTGGAGCTTGTCCTGAGAGGCGTCACGCCACAGCATCCTTTCCGCCGGCAATTGCTGGAATGGAACGGCGGTTCGTCCGATTTCAGCGGATGGAAAGCGAACATTCGCGGCGTCGATCTAAACGACCAGTTTCCGGCTTGCTGGGACGAAGAAAAGCGGCGGCGCAGCCCGTCCGGACCGGGACCGCGCGATTATGCCGGCACGGCGCCGCTTACGGAGCCGGAAGCGGCGGCGATGGCGGAATTCACCCGTCGCCGCCGCTTCTGCCAAGTGCTCGCCTTCCATACGCAGGGAAGGGAAATCTATTGGAATTATCGCGGGATGGAGCCGCCCGAATCGGCTCACATCGCCGAACGGTACGCGAAGGAGAGCGGTTATACTCCGGTGCGATTGACGGATAGCGACGCCGGATACAAAGACTGGTTTATCCAGGAATTCCGCAGGCCCGGATTTACGATCGAAGCCGGATTCGGTACCAACCCGCTTCCGCTTTCGCAATGCCCGGAAATGTACCTTCAAACGGAAGGGATACTGCTCGCCTGCCTGACGATGTAAGGTAGGCGCAATTTTTGGCGCATCGTTCCGTGATTGCGGCGGCGGCTGTCCATTTGTGCGATTGACGATGCCTATGGCTTGTATAAAGCGATGCTTGTATAAAATGTTGGCGGATCACACAGATTAAGGAAAGGCGGCTGCAGCGGCAGACGCAGCCAATTTTCGACATAAGGGGTCCGGCATTATGAGCTACGAAGCGATGATCAATCTGCTTATCCTACTGGGAATCATCATCCTTGCCTGGTCGCTGGTGATGTCTTTCGTCATACGCAGGAGAAGGCAGGGCGAGAGAGATGACGGGGTCGACGGCACGGTCGTCAAACATCCTGTCACTTTAAACCCGATCTTTTTGGCGTATGCGATTGCACCGATACTGGTCGCGATCGGAGCGGCCGTATTTTATTACTGGTACGCCAGGTAACGGCCGCAGACAAAGAAAAGACAGGAGATGCGCACAATGGAGAAAAAGACGTATTACGTATCGGTGCAGGCAAACAGCGTGTTGGAAGAGCAAGGCGCCGCCGCCTTCGAATTTGAAATTGAAGCGACGCCCGAAGAAGTGGCCGAGCTGAGCGAGCTGTTCGAACAAAAGCTGGGGGTGGAAGACGCCAATTTTTGGCGGGCGCATACGCCTTACCTTCAGTATCACGACGATCAGGAGAACGACGAATACGACTATTTTCTGAGGGAGATTTATCGGATGCTGCACAAACTGGGAACGAAAGAGACCAGAGAACATATTGAACGTATGGGAGTTTTGCAACCATAGAGAGGATGGGGGCGAATTGAGCGCATTCGCTTTTTCATGTAGAATGGGGGTAACACGGGAGGGGGGTTCGCATGCTCAGGAAAATGTTGTCTATTCGCCACTGGCGGCATGTGCTGTCGAAAGTGCTGAAGATCATCATGTCCCCGAACGTGCCGGTCAAGGAAAAACTGTTGTTCGGCGTGCCCGTCCTGCTTTACTGGGTTTTGCCCGACGCCATTCCTTTCATGCCGCTCGATGATATTGCGCTGACGATGCTTGCGGCCCACTGGTTTGCCGACCGTATCGAAAGAAAATACGGAAAGAGTGATTCGCGTTGGAAGTAACGAAAATATCGCCCCGCAACATATACGAAGAAGTGGCGGAGCGGATTAAGCGTCAGATTGAGAACGGCGAATTGCGGCCGGGAGACAAGCTTCCTTCGGCAAGGGAACTGTCGGAATTTTATCATGTCGGGCGATCCACCGTCAGGGAGGCGCTCAGTGCGCTGAAGGCGATGGGGCTGGTGGAAATACGCCATGGCGAAGGAAGCTATGTTCGCGGCAGCGCCGATCATCCGGCGGAGCTGCCCGGTCTGTCGTCCGTTTTTATGAAGAAAGAATCACTGCTTGAACTGTTGGAGGCGCGGAAAGCGCTGGAGGTTTCCAATGCGGCCATCGCCGCCGAGAAGAGAACGGAGGAAGACATGCGGCGGTTTGAAAGCATCCTGCACAGGATGAAGGACCACCTGGGCAATGAGACGGAAGGGGAAAAAGCCGACATGGAGTTTCACCTTGCTCTCGCCAGAGCGACGCACAACTCGATCATGGTCCGGCTGCTGGAGACGATTTCATCGCAAATGGAGACGGCCATCCGCGAAACGCGAAGATTGCAGATGTACGCCAACAAGTCGGTGTCCCGCCAGCTCTGGCGCGAGCATGACGAGATATACGAGGCGGTCAAGCTGCAGGAGCCCGAGCTGGCGCAGGAAAAAATGCGCCATCATCTTTTTCATGTGGAAAATGTGCTGCTCAAATATTTGAAGTAGAACGTAAAAATGCGGAATCTGCGCTTTTCAACCGGCCACTTATCTGATAACCTGATAAGCAAGATGACAAGGAAGAAGGGGACGGCATGAAAGTTTCGTTAATGATTACTTGTCTGGCCGATCAATTTTTTCCCGAAGTCGGGGAAAGCGTCGTGCGGCTTCTGCACCGTTACGGCTGCGAGGTCGATTTTCCGGAATCGCAGACGTGCTGCGGGCAGCCGGCGTTTAACAGCGGTTATCAGGATGAAGCGAGAGAAGTGGCGCGCCGGATGATCGCCGCCTTTGAACGAAGCGACTACGTCGTATCGCCTTCGGGGTCGTGCGCGGGAATGATTCGTCATTATTATCCGTATTTGTTTCAGGGTGAGCCGGAATGGCGGGAAAAAGCGGTGAAGCTCGCGGAAAAAACGTACGAATTCTCCCAATTTCTCGTCCGGGTGCTCGGGGTGAAAAATGCGGGAGCGGCATTCCCCGACAAAGTAACGTACCATCCGTCATGCCATGCGATGCGCCTGCTCGGCGTCAGGGAGGAGCCGCTGGAGCTTCTCCGGACGGTGGAAGGGCTCGATTACGCGGATTTGCCGAGAAAGGAAGACTGCTGCGGCTTTGGCGGCACGTTTGCGGTGAAAATGGCCGACATGTCGGAGGCGATGGTTTGCGACAAAGCCCAGTGCGTCGTTGAAACGGGGGCGGGCGTTCTCGTAGGAACCGATATGGGATGCCTGATGAACATCGGCGGCCGTTTGCAAAAGGAAGGGAGAAGCATTCGCGTCATGCATTTGGCGCAGCTGCTGGACGAAGGGGTGAGAAACCGTGAGCGCAGCACCCGGTAAACACGGAGCGGCCGTTCCGGATGAAACGCAGCTTATCGGCAGCGGGTTGAAGAAAAGGACGGAAACGGCCTTGTCCGACGAATTTTTACGGAACGCGGTCGCTTTTACGACCGACAAACTGCGCGGCGGACGATTGAACGCCATGAGCGAATTCGGCAACTGGGAACAATGGCGGGAGCGGGGGCGCGCGATACGGGAACATACGATTCGCCATCTCGATTACTATTTGGCCGAATTTAGCGACAATGTGGCCAAAGCGGGCGGGAACGTTTATTTTTGCCGGACGGCCGAGGACGCCGTGAAGACGTTTCTCGACATCGCCGAACGAAGAAAAGCGAAGCTGGTGGCGAAAGGCAAATCGATGGTGTCCGAAGAGATTCATCTGAACCGTCATTTGGAGGAGCGCGGCATTCAGGCGATCGAAACCGATCTGGGCGAATACATCCTCCAGCTCGCGAAAGAGACGCCGTCGCATTTGATTATCCCCGCGATTCATAAAAACAAGCGGCAGATCGCCGATCTGTTCGCGCAGGAAGCGGGGGAGCCGTTTCCGCCGGAGACGCAGGCGCTCGCCGCGTACGCGAAGCGGAAGCTGCGCAACTATTTTCTTGAGGCGGACATCGGTCTGACCGGCTGCAATTTCGGCGTGGCGGAAACCGGTTCGATTACGCTCGTATCCAATGAAGGCAACGCGCGGATGGTGTCGACGATTCCGAAGGTGCATGTCGTCGTCATGGGCATGGAACGGCTCGTCCCGACGCTCGACGATCTGGAAGTGATGCTCAACTTGCTTCCGCGCAGCGCAACCGGGCAAAAGCTGACGACCTACGTTTCGCTCATAACCGGTCCGAAGCGGGAAGGGGATTGGGACGGACCGGAGGAGCTGCACGTCATCATTCTGGACAACGGCCGTTCCGCGCAGCTCGGGGATCCCGTTTTCCAGGAAGTGCTGCACTGCATTCGCTGCGCAGCCTGCCTGAACGTCTGCCCGGTTTACCGGCATGTCGGCGGCCATACTTACGGCAGCGTGTACAGCGGCCCGATCGGCGCGGTGCTGACGCCGCTTCTGCAGCAGGACATGAAGGAGGCCGGCCAGCTCGCCTACGCTTCCAGCCTTTGCGGCGCCTGCTACGAAGCGTGTCCCGTAAAGATTCCGCTGCACGACATGCTCGTCCATCTCCGCCACCGGAAAGTGCGGATGGGGTTGACGCCGGCTGCCGAACGTGCGGCCTTTAAGCTGTACCGGACGGCGTTCGGCAATGTGAAGCTGTACCGGTTCGCGGCCAAGGCGGCGTATTATTTGCAGAAGCCGCTCCTGCGCAAAGGGGCGATCCGCAGCGCGCCGGGGCCGATGTCCGGCTGGACGCGGTCGCGGTTTTTTCCGATGAAGCCGAAGCGGTCTTTCCGCGAACGGTGGGCGGAACTGCAGCGGCAGCTTGAGCGGGAGCGGACAAGGGAACAAACGGAAGCAGGAGGGGAAACGCGATGAGGCGTGAGACGGGAAAAATATACGGCCGCGATGCGTTTATTGCGCATATTTCCGGCAAACTCGGCCGGAAAGAGCCGCTTCTCCATGCTCCGGAGCGCCTTTTTCGCGGCGTCCCCGATTTTTATGAAAAAATCCGGCTCGATGAGAGCGGTAAAGTGAACCTGTTCGCGGAAAGCTGGACGGCGTTGGGCGGGAACGTACGTGTCGTGAAACGGGAGGAAGCCAAGGAAGCGATCGGCGCCTATGTGCTTAAGGTGTGCGCCGAATTCAAGGTCAACCGCGCGGTGAGATGGGATCACGCACAGTTGGACAGTCTGGATCTGGACGATTCGCTCGCCGGTGCGGGCGTTGAAGTGGTGCTTTGGCGTGAAAACGGAGAATCCGAAGTGCGCGAAGCGGAGCCGGATACGGCCGAGGACAGCGGCAGCGTCAAACAGGGCAAGGGAACGGCTGCCGGCGGGATGGCCGGGCGGGCGGCAGAGCTCGAGGAAGCGGCGGACGTACCGACTGCGAACGGCGGCGGGACAAACCGGTCGAGACGGGAGCCGCTGCTGCAAGCGGCGGAACAATGCCGGATGGGCATCGTCTGGCCGGACTATGCGATTGCCAATACCGGCACGCTTGTTTTGTTGGCGCAGGGCGGCAGAGGAAGATCGGTAAGCTTGCTTCCCGAAATACTGGTCGCCGTCTTCCGGAGCGATCAGCTGGTAACGCGCATGGGTGAAGTATTTGAACGCATTAAAGCCGATGATTCGCAGACAAACGAACTGCCGTCGTCGATCAATTTCATAACCGGACCGAGCCGCAGCGCCGACATCGAGAACGATTTGACCATTGGAGTGCACGGTCCGGGGAATGTGCATGCGATCATTATCGAGTGAGCATGGCGGCATTCTGAATGGTTTACGTCCATTTCGCCGCCCACAGTTTCATTTCTTTCAAAATCCTGTGCAGGTCTTCTCCTTTCGGAGTAAGGGAATATTCCACAGTAACGGGTACGGTCGGATACGCGCGCCGCTCCAGAACGCCCTGTTCCTCAAGATGCCGCAGCGTGTCGGTTAACGCTTTCGGGCTGATTCCTTTAATGCGCCGCTGCAATTCGCCGAATCGCTTCGTTTCGTTGAACAATTCCCTCAATACGAGAAACGACCATTTCCCACCGACCACGTTAAGCGTTTTCTCAATCGAGCATTCGATTACCTCCGGATTTTTCGGATGATAGCTGTCGGGTTTTGCATCCGTGCATGCAGACGCCTGCTCGTTTTCTTGGTCTGCGATCTGCTGATGTTCGGTCATGGATCATCTCTCCTTTTCATCTAAGTTACTATACTTTATATAGTAAAGATATAATTTGAAAATAGCAATATACTTTTAAGAAACTTGCAA
>JAWLCZ010000051.1:0-21435 GCA_041686835.1 Paenibacillaceae bacterium
TCCGAAATATCCGATCTGGACATTGCCGGAGAGGGCGTTTGTCAGGTCATTGTGAAAGAGATTCAGAAAGACAGGCTTACCGGCAAGCTGCTTCATGCCGATTTTCACAGGATACAGCCGGAAGAGCCGGTAAGGGTAAAAATTCCGTTGGAATACCATGGCAAGTCCGAGAAGACGAAAGCCGGAGGAGTCGTGCAAATTCAGGAGACTCACGTCGAGGTCGAGGGCTTGCCCGACCGCTTGCCCGTGTCCATCCCGGTGGATCTTGCCGGGCTGGACATCGGCGACAAGCTGACTGTGGCCGATATCCGGATACCGCCGGACTTGAAAATATTATCTTCCCCGCAGGAAATCCTGGTGTCCGTTATCCCGTACCAGACAGATTCCGGAGAATCGGACGGGGAAGGAGAAGGGGCCGAAGCGAACTGATCCAACGTCGATCGGTCGCCTCTTTGTGCAGTCCGAATCTAGTAGAGATTCGGGCGTTTTCGGCAAAAATCCAAAATGAGCCTATAGGTATAAAACCTCCGGTTCCACTTTAGCAGTGGATTGGAGGTTTTTGTTTATTTTTGGCCGGCAGCCTTCCGTTACTTTGCTTCCGTTGTCATTTCGGCCGCAGGTTGAGCGAAAGCTTGACGGAATTTGCTGGGTGTCATTCCGGTCATGTTTTTGAACAGCCGGGAGAACGTGCGGAACGACTCGAATCCCGCTTCTTCCGCAATCTGGAAAATGCTCATATCAGTAGTCAGCAACAAGCTGGATGCCCGGTTGTAGTGTTTATGAAATATCAATTTTCCTTAAACCTATGCCGATATACCTATAAAGATACAGTTCATTCTGACGCGCATTCATTACGTCTTTATAGTATCCACACTATGACTAGGGCGGCTGGTTATATTTAACGATCCTTATATAGGAGAGAGACGATATGTTCAAAAAGATTCTAGCCCTATTTAATCGACACAAGACAGGGCGTGTTCTTCCATCAAATCATGCAATATCGTCGAAACCGCGCAAAAAAATCGAATCTACTCGCATCGGTGAGTTGGGTGAACATAAAATCAATATTCAACTGGATCAGCTTCCGAAATAATGCATGTATTTGAACGATATGATGATTAGAAATGCAAAATCCAAATCAGGGTTTTCTCAAATTGATCATATTGTAATCTCTCCTTACGGACTCTTCGTGATTGAAACCAAAAATTACGGCGGAGAAATAAAGGGTTCGAGAGACGATACCTATTGGTCCGTAAGCAACCGCTTCCAAATGTACAATCCGCTGAAGCAAAATTACGGACATATCAAAGCTCTGGAATCGTTACTGTCAGGATACTTGCCCTTGCCATTTGTTTCGATAGTCTCTTTTACCATGCGCTGCAGATTTAGTATAGATCCGGCATTGAGAAAAATAGATTCCAATGAACTCATTGTATACGATGTGGAATTATCAGAATACATCAGCAGAAAAATCGTGAGACTGAAATCGGTTTCAGAGCAGCCGCCGCTGCAGGATTCAAGCATGTTAGAAATCTATAAGATCATCGAAAACGCCAACATATCAGATCCCGTATTAAGAACCGAACATGCTGAAAAATCAAAACGAGGATGAAAGTACTTCATCCTAAACTCTTGGGAGCTTGGTAAGGTTATGTGATTCAATATCGAAACCATCCAATCAGTTCAAGGGGAAAGCGCTGAGGACGAAAAAGAACAGAAGAAAACTCAAAGCATTGGGTTTCGTGAGAAGTTTGAAGCCAAGCATAGAACTGCGGATGGCCACTATGTTCGTTCAAGAGCAGAAATGCTAATTGACAACTGGCTCTATATGTCTGAAATTGTTCATGCCTATGAAAGGAAATTGCCAATTGAGGAAGACGTTTATTGTGATTTTTACCTTCCGGTAGGCAAAGTTTATATTGAATATTGGGGTTTAGAAGATGACGAAAAATATCTGGAAAGAAAGAACGAAAAACTCGAAATTTATAAAAAGTATGGGTTCAATTTAATTGAGTTGGAAGATTTGGATATTCAAAATTTAGATGATATTCTACCCAAAAAACTTTTGAAATTCGGGATACAGGCTTATTGACTGAAGGGTATCGGTGGTAATACGCTGTACGAATATTATAAAAAAGCCCGCAAGCCTTACGGCCAGCGGGCTTTGTGCTGCTACCCCAGCACCTTCCGGAATTCCTGGGTGAGCAGGGGCACGACCTCGAACAGATCCCCCACGATGCCGTAATCGGCCACTTTGAAGATAGGCGCTTCCGGGTCTTTGTTGATGGCGATGATGATGCGCGACCGGCTCATGCCGGCCAGATGCTGGATGGCGCCGCTGATTCCGCAGGCGATGTAGATTTCCGGCGTCACCACTTTGCCGGTTTGGCCGATCTGCAGCGCATAGTCGCAGTAGCCCGCATCGCATGCGCCGCGCGAGGCGCCGACCGCGCCGTTCAACAGCTCCGCCAGTTCCTCGAGCGGCTTGAAGCCGTCCGCGCTCTTGACGCCGCGGCCGCCGGACACGATGATTTTCGCTTCCGCCAAATCGACTTTGCCGGTCGTTTTCCGGACGACGTCTTTCACTACGGATCGGAGAGACGGGGCAGGGGCATAGTCCGCTTTGACGATGGGGGCCCGCTGTCCGCCGGACGGTTCGGCTGCGGGGATGTTGTTCGGCCTTACGGTCACAACCCATGGGAATTCCCGAAACACTTTTTTCTCAAAAGCTTTGCCCGCATACAGAGGCCTGGTAAATACAATATCTTCGCCGGAATGTTCTATCGCGATCACATCGGACAGCTGGCCGGCCTGCAGCTTCGCGGCGATCGAAGGGGCCAGGTCACGACCGGCAGCCGTATGTCCCGTGAACACGGCGTCGGGACGAACGGATTCAAGAAGAGGGGAGAGCGCGGCAAGGTAAGCCTCCGGATTGTAATGTTTCAGGCTGTCATGCTCGATCAGATGGATGTCCGAAACGGGATATTCCGCCAGTTCATCGGCTATGGGCGTCAGCTGGCTTCCCAGAATAACCGCTGTGATGCGGTCGCCCTCCCGTGCAGCGATCTTCGCCGCTTGCAGCGCCTCCAAGGTAACTTGGCGCAGTTTTCCGTCACGATGATCCGCAATTATCAGATAAGTTCTGCTCATGTTCGGATTCCTCCTTCGCCGTCCGTTAGATGGCCTTCGATTGGGTGCGCAGCAGTTCGACCAGTTGGGCCGCCTGTTCGGGCAGATCGCCCTGCAGTATCCGGCCTGCCTGTCTTGCCGGCGGAAGGAACAGTTCGATTTGTGCCGTTTTGGCCTTGAGGCTGTCCGCGGATACCCCCAGATCATCCAGAGTCAGCTGCCGGAACGGCTTCTTTTTCGCTTTCATGATCCCCGGAAGCGACGGATAGCGCGGCTCGTTCAACCCCTGCTGGGCGGTGAACAGGGCGGGGAGGGAGACTTGCAGCACTTCCAGGTCGCCTTCGGCATCGCGGTGTACGCTTGCGTTTCCTCCGGACAGCTCCAGCTTCGTTATGGAAGAAACGTGGGGAATCTTCAGCAGCTCCGCCAAACGGACGGCTACCTGGCCTGCGCCGTTGTCGACGGAGAAATTGCCGCCGAGGATGAGATCGGGGCTTTTATCCGCGAAATAGGCGGCAAGCGCGTTGGACAGCGCATATTCGTCCTGCGGGATGCGCTCGTCGGCAATCAGGACCGCTTCGTCCGCTCCCATGGCCAGCGCGGTCCGCAGCGCTTCGGCGGTCCGCTCGGGACCGACGGAGACGACAACCACATGGCCGCCGGACTGTTCCTTGATGCGGATCGCTTCCTCCACCGCATACTCGTCGTAAGGATTGATCACGAATTTGGCGCCGTCTTCGGAAACTTTGCCGTTTTCGATCGCGATTTTCTCCTCGGTGTCAAACGTTTGCTTCATGACCACATAAATATTCATTTCCCTTTCTCCTTTCCTCGTCCGTCGCCCCGAAAAGGAGCGGCAGGCTCCATTTGTCTGCGGCGGAACGTTTCCCATTCCCTGATACTTTTCTTGAAATTGCCGGTCTTTTTTTCGCCAATGCGTTCGCGAAAAATCGACACGAGCATATTCCGTTTATTTTCGAAATATAAATAAATAGCTCCGTTGGCACCCGCCCCGGCTTCACGCGCGAATTTCGACACCAGGGATACGCGGCAGCCGTTTTTGGCGAAAACTTGGACCGCCGCATCAAGGCAAGTCGAATGTAATCGTTGTTGGCAAGAAGTGAATGCGGACTCATTCCTTCCTTACTTCCATCTTATGAAATCCGCAGCGGTTCTTTGCCTAACATATTATTTTAAAAAAACAGAGGATGCACCGGGTCTGTAGTGGATGCATGTGGTCTGCAGAGGATGTACCGGGACTGCTTTACAACCTTGCGAAAGGAGGGGTGTTCATGCTCTGGCCGTGGATTCACTATCTGTTGTTTCTGCTGGTTACGGGGTATGCCCTTTCTTTGTTTTATCGGGCCGTGTACCACCGCTATTTGTACATGAAGCTGGGGCAGCCCGCAGACCGGCCGTTGGACTGGAAGATGAGAGCCGCAGAGCTTGTCTCTCACGTATTCGGCCACAAGAAGCTGCTGAAAGACCGGAAAAGCGGAGTCATGCATTTCGTCATCTTTTACGGCTTCATTATTTTACAGTTCGGGGCCCTTGATCTTATATATAAGGGACTGTCCGGCGGACGCCCTCTGCCGATCCCCGGCTACCCCGTTTTCGGGCTCTTGCAGGAGATAACCGTCTTTCTTGTGCTGCTCGCCACCGGATACGCCGCCTATCGCCGGTACGGGGAGAGGCTGAAACGGCTGAAACAGGGATGGGAGCCGAGCCTCGTCCTTTTCTTCATCTTCTTCCTGATGCTGTCCGTGCTTTTCTCGCTTGGATTCGAACGGGATTGGTTGGGTCACGAAGCATCCGCTTACACTCCGCTCTCCTCTTTAATCGCTTTCGGGTTCGGCGGGGTTTCGGCAGGCACGGCCAAAGTGCTGTTTTATGCGTTCTGGTGGGTGCACCTGCTTATTCTGCTGTCCTTCCTGGTGTATATTCCACAGTCCAAACATTTTCATCTGATGGTCGCGCCGATCAACATCTTCCTGCGCCGCAGGGAACCGGCCGGCCGTCTTCGGAAGCTCGATCTGGAGAATGAAGAAGCCGAATCGTTCGGCGCCGGCCAAATTGAGGATTTCACCCGAAAACAGATGCTCGATTTCTACGCCTGTGTGGAATGCGGCCGCTGCACGAACGTTTGTCCCGCGTCGAACACCGGCAAAGCGCTCTCGCCGATGCACCTGATCACGAAACTGCGCGACCACCTGACGGAAAAAGGCGCGGCGATCACGTCCAAATCGCCGTGGATGCCGCCGTTCGCATTCCATGCCGTCAAAGCGCACAGCGCCGCGAATGCCGGGGAAGAAGAGCTGCTTTGGAATCCGCAGGGGATGACGGATATCGGCCCGACGATGGCCTGGCAGAAAGCAGTCTGGCAGCCGGCGGAGAAAAAGCCGGAGGAAATGGAACTGATCGGCGACGTGATGACCGAAGAGGAAATTTGGTCATGCACGACGTGCCGCAGCTGCGAAGAGCAGTGTCCGGTAGGGAATGAGCATGTCGATAAAATCGTCGATCTCCGCCGTCACCTCGTTCTTATGCAGGGCAGCGTCCCGCAGGAGGGGCAGCGGGCGATGCAGAACATCGAACGGCAGGGCAACCCGTGGGGAATCAACCGCCACGACCGGAGCAAGTGGGTCGGGGAACTCGGCGGCATTCCCGTGCCGACCGTCAAGGAAAACCCCGGCTTTGACATTCTGTTCTTCGTCGGATCGATGGGTTCGTATGACAGCCGGGCGCGCAAAGTATCGCGCGCGTTCGTGCGTCTGCTGAACGAAGCGGAAGTCAATTTTGCGATTCTCGGCAACGAGGAGAAAAATTCGGGCGACACGCCGCGCCGGATGGGGAACGAATTGCTGTTCCAGCAGCTGTGCATGGAGAACATCGCCGTGTTCCGAAAATATGGCGTCAAAACGATCGTTACCGCCTGCCCGCACACGTTCAATACATTGAAAAACGAATATCCCGATTTCGGGATGGAAGGGGTGGAAGTGCTTCACCATACCGAACTGCTCGAGCGGTTAATCCGGGAAGGCCGGCTGAAACCGAAATACGCCGTAAACGAGCGCGTCACCTACCACGATTCCTGCTATCTGGGCCGCTACAACCATGTGTATGACCAGCCGCGCCATATTTTGCGGGCGATTGAGGGATTGGAGCTGGTCGAAATGGAACGGTCCCGGGAGAACGGAATGTGCTGCGGAGCGGGCGGCGGCATGATGTGGATGGAAGAAACGTCAGGCAAACGCGTCAATCTGGCGCGAACGGAACAGGCTCTGTTAACGAACCCGACGGTCATCGGCAGCGCGTGTCCGTACTGTCTGACCATGATGGAAGACGGCACGAAGCTGATCGAAGCGGAAGACCGGGTAAAAACGCGGGATATCGCGGAGATTTTGGAACAAGCGGTATTCGGCCGTGCAGATGGCCGGGAACAAACAACGGTACAGGAGGTGTGAAGCCTATGGCAACAAAAATTTCCAAAGCCGCCGTCATCGGATCGGGCGTTATGGGATCGGGCATTGCCGCCCATCTGGCGAACATCGGCATACCCACCCTGCTGTTGGACATCGTCCCGAACGGCGTGACGCCGGCTGAAAGCACCAAAGGGTTGACGCGGGACGATCCGGCTGTACGCAACCGGCTGGCGTCGGAAGCGATCGCAAGGCTGCCCAAAGTCAAGCCTTCGCCGCTTTACGACGACTCCTTCGTCAGCCGGATTAAACCGGGGAACATCGAGGACGATCTGCCCAAAATCAAGGACGTTGACTGGGTTATCGAGGTGGTCGTGGAAAACCTGCAGGTGAAGCGTGAGCTGCTCCGCAAAATCGAACAGCATTGGAAACCGGGCACCATCGTCAGCTCCAATACGTCCGGCATCTCCATCAACGCCATGGCGGCCAACTGCGGAGAAGCGTTCAAGCGGCATTTTCTCGGCACTCACTTCTTTAACCCGCCCCGCTATATGAAACTGCTGGAAATCATTCCGGGCGAAACGACAGATCCGGAAATCGTAAAGCGGATGGCGGCGTTTTGCGGGCGAACGCTGGGCAAAGGCGTCGTCATCGCCAAGGATACGCCGAATTTCATCGCCAACCGCATCGGCACTTACGGATTGCTGGTGACACTGCAGGCCATGGCGGACAAGGGATTTTCCGTCGACGAAGCGGATGCCGTCACCGGACCGGCCATGGGGCGGCCGAAAAGCGCCACCTTCCGCACGCTGGATCTTGTCGGACTGGACACTTTTGCGCATGTAGCGAACAACGTTTTCGAAAATGTCGGCGACGAAGCGGAAAAATCCGTTTTCGACGTGCCTCATGTGCTGAAGGATATGATATCCCGCGGGTGGATCGGCGAGAAAGCCGGGCAGGGGTTTTATAAGAAGGTGGAAGGCGGGCAGGGCAGTGAAATTTGGTCCCTCGACCTGAAAACGATGGAATACAACAAAAGCAAAAAGATGGTTTCCGCCTCGCTGGAAGCCGCCAGAACGGCCAAAGGAGCCAAGGAAAAAACGAAAGCGCTGCTCGGCGCCAACGACCGCTACTCGGAATTGGCTTGGGACATTTTGAAAAAAGTGCTCCTCTATTCCGCCGAAAAAGTCGGGGAAATCGCCGATTCGATCGCGGATATCGATCGTGCGATGAAGTGGGGCTTCAACTGGGAGCTCGGGCCGTTTGAGACGTGGGACGCGATCGGGCTCGTCAAGTCGGTCGGACGGATGGAAGCCGAAGGCGCGGCCGTACCGGCATGGGTCAAGGAATGGATTGCCGCGGGGAACGATTCTTTCTACCGGCAAGCTAACGGGACGACCTTCTATGTCTCCAAAGGGCAGTACAAAACGGTCGACCAGCCGGCGGAAATCATTTCTCTGCGCAGCTTGAAGGAGCGGAACAAGGTCGTCCGCTCGAACAGCGGCGCCAGCCTGATCGATGTGGGGGACGGCGTAGCATGCCTGGAATTCCATTCGCCGAACAACGCGATCGGCGCGGATATACTGGTCATGATCCGGCAGAGTATAGAAGAAGTGCGCAAAAATTACGACGCGCTGATCATCGCCAACGAAGGCCGCAACTTCTGCGTCGGCGCCAATCTCATGCTGCTGCTGATGGAAGCGCAGGATGAACAGTGGGATGAGGTCGACCATATCATCCGGATGTTCCAGAACACGATGATGCAGCTCAAGCATTTCGAGAAACCGGTCGTAGCCGCTCCCCACCGCATGACATTGGGCGGAGGCGTGGAGGTTTGCCTGCCGGCCGACGAGGTGTGCGCTTACGCGGAGACGTATTACGGCCTGGTTGAAACCGGAGTCGGGTTGATTCCCGCCGGCGGCGGGTGCAAAGAAATGGCGCTCCGCATCAGCAGGGCGAATCCGCATCCCGAGGCGGACCTGCAGCCGCACATCAGCCGGATGTTCACGAACATCGGCATGGCCAAGGTTTCGACCAGCGCGCATGACGCCAAAAAGCTCGGTTACTTTCGCTCGACGGACCGGGTCGTCGCGAATCAGGATTACCTGATCCATGAAGCCAAGCAGTCCGCGCTCCGGCTCGTCCAAGCGGGATATGAACCTCCGCCCGCAGAAAAGATCCGGGTGGTCGGCGCGGACGGGAAAGCCGTTCTCCTGCTCGGCGCGTATTCCATGAAACAGAGCGGCTATATCAGCGACCACGATCTGCTGATTGCAGGCAAGCTGGCCCATGTGCTTGCCGGCGGAGACGTCCCCTCGGGAACGATGGTGACCGAACAATACATGCTCGACCTGGAGCGGGAAGCGTTCCTCAGCCTTTGCGGCGAACCGAAAACACAGCAGCGCATGCAGTTCATGCTTTCCACCGGCAAGCCGCTGCGCAACTAGGCGAATCCCAAGAGAGGTGAACGACATGAGAGAAGCGGTAATTGTTTCCGCCGCGCGCACCCCGGTCGGCCGGGCGAAAAAGGGCAGTCTTGTCCATACCCGCGCGGAAGATTTGGGGAAAACGGTGCTCCAGGCGGTCATCGACCGCGCGCCGGGCGTGAAGAAAGAGGACGTGGAAGACATCATCATCGGATGCGCCATGCCGGAAGGGGAGCAGGGGTTGAATTTCGCCCGCATTATGTCGCTGTACGCCGGCTTTCCGTCGGCGGTGCCGGCCCTGACGATCAACCGGTTCTGCTCGTCCGGCCTGCAGTCGATCGCCTTTGCGGCGGAGCGCATTATGACAGGGGGAGCCGACGTCATCATCGCCGGCGGCGTGGAAAGCATGAGCCATGTCCCGATGACCGGCTTCAAGCCGTCCCCGCATCCGCAGATCGTGCGGGAAATGCCGGAAGTATACATCGGCATGGGCCACACGGCGGAGAATGTCGCCGATCGCTTCGGCATTTCGCGCGAGGATCAGGACCGTTTCGCCTTGTCCAGCCATCGAAAAGCGGCGAAAGCGATCCAATCGGGCGCATTCAAAGAGGAAATCGTTCCGGTCCGAACCTCGCTCAAAGGCTTTGGCGATGACGGCAAGCCGTGGGAAAAGCCGATTGTTTTCGACACGGACGAAGGGGTTCGTCCCGATACGTCCATGGAGGCGCTGGCGAAGCTGCAGCCGTCTTTTAAAACGGGCGGCTCCGTCACCGCGGGGAACACTTCCCAGATGAGCGACGGCGCGGCCGCCTCGCTGGTCATGAGCCGGGAGAAGGCGGAGCGGCTGGGGCTGAAGCCGCTCGCTACGTTCCGTTCGTTCGCGCTGGCCGGTGTGGATCCCGACATCATGGGCGTCGGGCCGGTCGAAGCGATTCCGAAAGCGGTCGGGCGCGCGGGTCTCCGCCTGGACGATATCCGCTTGTTTGAAATCAACGAAGCGTTCGCTTCCCAGTGTCTGCACATCATCAGGCAGCTGAAGCTGGACGAGAACAAAGTGAATGTCAACGGCGGCGCCATCGCGCTCGGCCATCCGCTCGGCTGCACGGGCGCCAAGCTGACGGCCAGCCTGATTTACGAGCTTCGCCGCCGCGGCGGCGGTTACGGAGTCGTCTCGATGTGCGTCGGCGGCGGCATGGGCGCGGCCGGCGTATTTGAAGTGCATCCCGACTAACCCTACGGAGGAGAGATGGACATGGCGGAAAAAGTGGTCGGCGGAAGCTTCGTCATTGACGATTTGGATTTTGCCTCGGTGGTCACCCCGGAAGATCTGACCGAGGAGCAGCGGATGATCGCGGACATGACTTCCGATTTTGTGGAAGGCGAAATCGTTCCGCTCGACGAGGAGATCGAGAAGCTGAATTACGACCTGACCGTGAAGCTGCTGAAAAAGTCCGGGGAGCTCGGACTGCTCAGCGCCGACGTGCCGGAAGCGTTCGGAGGGCTCGGGCTGGACAAAGTCAGCTCCACGCTCATCAGCGAACGGCTGTCGAAGGCGTCGTCGTTTGCCCTGTCCGTCGGCGCGCATGTCGGCATCGGCACGCTGCCGATCGTCTATTTCGGCACACCGGAACAGAAGAATAAATATTTGCCCGATCTGGCCAGCGGAGCGAAAATCGCCGCTTATTGCCTGACGGAGCCGTCCTCCGGCTCCGATGCGCTGGGGGCGAAAACGACCGCCCGTCTGACGGAGGACGGCAACTATTACGTGCTGAACGGAACGAAACAGTTCATCACCAACGCCGGCTTCGCCGATATTTTCATCGTCTATGCGAAAGTGGACGGAAAAGATTTCAGCACCTTCATCGTGGAGCGGACAATGGACGGCGTCAGCGTCGGCCCGGAAGAGAAGAAGATGGGCATCAAGGGCTCCTCGACCTGTCCGCTCATTCTCGAAGACGTAAAGGTGCCGGCGGAAAATTTGCTCTGGGAGGTCGGAAAAGGACACCTGATCGCCTTCAATATTTTGAACATCGGCCGCTTTAAGCTGGCGGCGGGCTGCCTCGGCGGTTCCAAAGAAGCGATTGCATTGGCCGCCCGATACGCGAACGAGCGCATCCAGTTCGGCAGGCCCATCTCCTCGTTTCCGCTGATTGGCAGGAAGCTGGCCGAGATGAACGTCCGCACCTATGTGCTGGAAAGCATGGTGTACCGCACGGCAGGCCTGATGGACGAAGGCTTGAAGGATATCGACCACGGCAGCCCGGAAGCCGGCGTCCAGTCCGCCAAAGCGATCGCCGAATATGCGCTGGAGTGCTCCATCAACAAGGTTTTCGGCACCGAAACGCTGGATTTCGTGGCGGATGAAGGGGTTCAGATTCACGGCGGCTACGGTTATATCCAGGAGTACAAGATCGAGCGCATATACCGCGATTCGCGGATTAACCGGATTTTCGAAGGAACGAACGAGATCAACCGGCTGCTCATCCCGGGCACGCTGCTCAGACGCGCCATGAAGGGCGAACTGCCTTTGCTGCAAAAAGTGCAGGCGCTTCAGACGGAGCTGCTGCAGTGGGTGCCGGGACAAATCTTTGAGGGCACGCTGGAGGAAGAAACGCATCTGGTGTCGATGGCCAAGAAGATTTTCCTGATGGCGGGCGGCGCGGCCGTACAAAAATACCAAACGAAGCTGGAGCAGGAGCAGGAAGCGCTCAGCCATCTGGCCGACATGATGATCCGGATTTACGCGATGGAAAGCGCGCTCCTGAGAACGAAAAAACGGATCGGCAGGCAGGGAGAAGACAAAACGGCAAACGCCATCAACATGACGCGCGTTTTCATTCACGAAGCGTTCGATACGATCGAATCGCTTGCCAAAGAAACGTTGTCGGCGATGGAAGCCGGAGACATGCTCCGTACCCAGCTCTCCGTGTTGAGAAAACTGACCCGGCGCACGCCGGTCAATACCGTACAGTTGAAGCGGCAGATTGCCGCACGGGTAATCCAGTCGGAAAAATACGTGAGCTAATCCGATTCGAGACCAGCGAGGTGGCAGAACATGGCACAAAAACCGTGGTTGCTCCATTATCCGAAGGAAGTCCCCCCGACTTACCCGTACCCCAAACACAATCTGGCGGAGTTTCTGGTCCAATCGGCGGCCCGATACCCCCATCATAAAGCGCTGTATTTTATGGGCAAAGAGATGACTTATACCGAACTGCTGCACGCCGCGCGCCGGTTTGCCAATGCGATCCGCGAATTGGGCGTGGGCAAAGGGGACAGGGTGGCGATCATGCTGCCCAACTGTCCCCAGCTGGTGATCGCCTATTATGGAACGCTGTTCGCGGGAGCCGTCGTGGTCATGACGAACCCGCTGTACATGCAGCGGGAGCTCGAGCACCAACTGAAGGATTCGGGCGCCTCGCTCATCGTGACCCTCGATCTCCTGTTCCATAAAGTAAACAGCGTCGTGGCGAACACGGAAGTAAGGAACCTGATCGTCACCTCGGTCAAAGATTATCTTCCTTTCCCCAAAAACGTGCTCTATCCGTTGAAGGCGAAAAAGGACGGCCTAAAGCGCGACGTAAAGTACGGAAAAGGCGTATACGCCTTCCCGAAGCTGCTGAACGCATCCTCAAGCGCGGCCTGCCATACGGAAATCGACGCCGAAACCGACATGGCCCTGCTTCAATATACGGGAGGCACGACAGGCGTTTCCAAAGGCGTCATGCTGACGCATTACAACGTCATCGTCAACACGGTCCAAAACAGATTGTGGGCGTATAAAAGCCGGCCGGGCGAAGAACGCTATCTGGCCGCGCTGCCGTTTTTCCACGTGTTCGGTATGACCGTGCTGATGAACCAGGCCGTCATGCTCGGCGGCTGCTTGATCCTGATTCCCAAATTCGAGATTGATGAAATCCTGCGGGCCATCCACAGGCTGAAGCCGACGGTTTTTCCCGGCGCCCCGACCATGTACATCGCGCTGATCAACCATCGTGACCTCCGCCATTACGATCTGTCGTCGATCCGCATCTGTGTCAGCGGGGCGGCGCCGCTGCCGCTCGAAGTGCAGGAACGGTTCGAAGAAATTACCGGCGGGAGGCTCATCGAAGGCTACGGTTTGACGGAAGCGTCGCCTGTCACGCATGCCAACAACATCTGGGAAAAGCGAAAGCTCGGCTCCATCGGCATTCCGTTTCCCGATACGGCGGCCAAAGTGGTCGATCCGACAACGGGGGAAGAGCTGCCGCCCGGTGAAATCGGCGAATTGGCGGTATGCGGTCCGCAAGTGATGAAAGGCTACTGGAACCGTCAGGAGGAAACGGATCAAGCGCTGCGCAACGGCTGGCTTCATACGGGCGATATGGCCCGCATGGATGAGGACGGCTATTTCTATATTACGGACCGGATCAAGGATATCATCATTGCCGGCGGCTTTAACATTTATCCGCGGGAAATCGAAGAGGTGCTGTTCGAGCATCCGGACATCGAAGAAGCCGCGGTCGCGGGGGTGCCGGATCCATACCGCGGGGAAACGGTAAAGGCGTATGTAGTATTGAAGAAAGGGGCTGCGCTGGAAGCGGCGGAACTCGAGCGGTGGTGCAGGCAGCGGCTCGCCGCATACAAGGTGCCCCATCTCTACGAGTTCCGCGGCAGCTTGCCCAAGACACTCGCCGGGAAAGTGCTGCGCAGAAAACTGATCGAGGAAGAGGCCCGGCGGCACGAACGGGACATGAAGTAAAGTCTCCGGCGCGCCTTGCCGTTCATAGACGGGAAAAAAGCGCTGCACGGCGGAGGCGAGCCATGATCGGGAGCCGGGAAGGAGGAGTGCCATGAGCACGGACAAAACGGGGAACGACGGATTCGAACGCATGCTGGATGAGGCGCGGCGCACGTTCTGGGGCTATTTGGGATGCGAACTGGGCAGTCTGGACGAACACAGGGCGGTCATCACTCTTGAGGTCAAAGAGCACCATCTCAATCCGCTCGGCATTCTCCACGGCGGCGTACATGCGGCCTTGCTCGATTCCGCGATGGGATTGGCGGCGATGGCCGCCCGTCCCGACGACAATGTGGTGACCGCGAGTCTGAACATTCATTATACCGCTCCGATCGAAAAAGGCAAAGTGACCGCTGTCGCGGAGATTCTGCATATGTCCGGCAAAATGATTACCGCCCAAGGAACCCTTACCGATGAAAAAAACACCCTCTGTTCGTTGGCCACCGCATCGTTTCGGGTCATCGGGAAAAAAACGAAGTGAGGCTGGCCCATTAGCTGCCAGACACGCTGCGATTACGTTGCGGCCTATAAAACGTTAATCGTCAGCCAGCTTTTTTTGCTGTTTTCCATTTGATCCTGTTGTTTCATCTTAAAGAAAACGGTTACAATAATGTAAACGGGAGGAAGAAATTGAATCCATCCAGGGGGGATTGGATCATCATGAATGGCGATCTGGCTGCCGCGTTTGCGCGCGACGGTTATATAGTTATCGAAAATTTATTCTCATCGGACGAAGTGTCCGCCTTTAAAGAAGAATGCAAAAGAATACTGGAAAATGCCGCACATGCCGACATTGCAAATCACGGTGTATTTGTCGGATTATCCGCCAACAGCGGCGTTTTTCGAAAAGCGGCCTCCGATCCGCGAGTCGTTCGTGTTCTTAAGCAAATCATCGGGGATCGCATCGTTTTTCTGAGTGATAAAGTCGTGTTCAAAAGTGCCGAAACGAAATTTGGTTCACCCTGGCATCAGGACTGGCCCTATTGGGAAGGAAGCCACAAAATATCGGTGTGGATTGCTTTGGATCCGGCCGTGAAGGAGAATGGCTGTTTAAAGGTGATTCCGGGGTCGCATCTTTGGGGCGTCTTGACCCATTCCGGCGATGCTTCGGACGGGCACGGTTTTGTCAATCGAATGCGCCCGGAACATATCGACGAATCCAAATCCGTTTCCCTTTCCGTTTCTGCCGGCACTGCCGTATTCTTCCACGACTTGCTGCTTCACGCTTCCCACCCGAACAGCACGGGGGAAGATCGCTGGGCGTTGATCACCACATACAAAGACGGAAACGCGGCCGATCCTGAATATGATTGGGCCGTCGCCGCATTTACGATTACGGATTGACAGTCCGGAGGAATCATGGCAATTTTCCGGGAATAGTCGGGGAGGGTTAACGGTATGTATTTAACGCATGAAGAAGTTTCAACTTTTCAAAGAGACGGGTTCATTCTGGTTAACGGGCTGTTCTCGCAAGCCGAAGTCGAAAAAATGCTGGAAGCGGTGGAAAAAGGAGATCGCGTAGCCGGTTCAATGACGAGCAGCAGTGACAGCAAAGGAAGAGCGGCAAGATTGGCTTTGTGGTTTGAATTAGGCGACGACATTTGGTCATCCGCATCCACCTGTCCGAGGATCGTGAATAACGTAAGAATTTTAATGGGAGAAGAAGTGTCTTTTTTTCACGGTAAAGTCATGATGAAAGAGGCCAAAACGGGAGGGGCGTGGGAGTGGCATCAGGATTATGGATACTGGTACGATCAAGGATTCATTTTTCCGCGTTTGATTAGCGCCTTTACCGCTCTCGACCCGGCTACGCGTGAAAACGGCTGCTTGAAAGTGCTCAAAGGTTCACATGCATTGGGCCGGCTTTCTCATGGCAGAGTCGGAAATCAGACAGGCGCAGACGCTTCGCGGATGGAACACTTGGAAAGGATGTTCGAATTGGTGGAGTGCGAGATGACGCCCGGATCGGTATTGTTTTTCCACTGCAATCTCCTGCATTCCTCAGCCCCCAATCTTTCGGATCGTCATCGCCGATCGTTCATCATGTGTTACAACGCGTGGGGGAACCCTCAGTTAACGGAAGGAAAAATGATAAGAAGGCCCCCTTGTCCAACCGGATCGGACGATGCGATTTTAAACGCTTAGCCTCAATAAACTGAAATGTGCTAAAAAATGCTTGATATCTTATAGGAAATCAAATATTTTGAAATTAGTTATTTTTCCAATTATAGAAAAAAGGGGAAACATTCTATTTAAAGATGGTGAAGTCATAGTGTTTATACTGGAAAATTTTTTGCTGAATGTTTTTTTTATTATGTTTCCGCTCATTTTTTATCAGTTTTCGCTGCAGGATCATTTTAAACAAAAGACGTTTCGAAATAATGTATTGACCTATTTTATCTTTGCCGTACCCACGATTTTGTGCATGATCTTTCCGGTCAGCAAGCATGACGGGATGCTCTACGATCTTCGTTATATTCCTCTCATTCTATTAAACCTTTACGGTCATTCCGCTCTTTCATTCATTCTGGTCCTCACCATTGTCGGCATACGTTTTACCCTCGGTGGAATCGGAGCTTTTTACTGTTTGATGTCGGTGGGTATCATTTTTATATTCGCTTTATATCTGAAAAATGGGTTTCATTCGTCGAGTTTAACGAAAAAAATCGCGCTTGCCTCCCTGCTCTGTTTTTGCGGCAAGGGAGTTTCCATGGTGGTGCATATCGCAATCAATCCGTATTTCGACCTGATGAATTTTTTATTCATTTATGGTTTGCAAGGCTTCATCATGGGACTTACCGTATATATCATTGAATCGATTCGGAGAAGTGTGCAGCTTAGCAAAGATTTGATTGAGTCGGAAAAAATGAAAGTAGCGAGTGTGATATCCGCTTCGGTAGCTCACGAAATTCGCAATCCGCTAACCTCTGTAAGAGGATTTATACAGCTCCTTAGTTCGCCTTCCCAACTGCCGGAAGAGAAGAAGACGCTTTACGGCCAAGTTTGCCTGGAGGAACTGGATCGGGCGGAACAAATCATCAATGATTACCTTTCTCTTTCCAAACCCCAGTACGAGAATAACGAGGTATTGAATATAAAAGACGAAGTGCAATATGTCTGTAATGTTTTAAACTCCTACGCCAATTTGAAGGGAGTCGAAATTCAGGATCAATTGAACCTTCATAGTTATGTCATGGGGGATAGACAAAAGTTCAGGCAATGTATGATTAATATTATGAAAAATGGGATAGAAGCCATGAATGAAGGCGGAATATTGAGAATAAGCGCCATAAACCGGAATGGCCATGCGATTCTCTCGATTTCCGATTCCGGTCCAGGGATGACGGCAAGCCAGATAGAAAGATTGGGCAAGCCGTACTTCTCCACGAAGGAAAAGGGGACAGGCCTGGGAACGATGGTGTCTTTCAACATTATCAAAAATATGAAAGGGGCCATCAATGTATACAGTCAAATCGGATCGGGAACCACATTTGAAATTACGCTGCCGCTTGTCCAACTAAGCGAATTAAATCTCCAGCCATTTTTTTCTCCTAAGCGTCCGCGCGAGCAGGAAGCGGTAAGAAAATAAAGTGCGGCGGGATACAATAAGGGGGCGCTCCCGCATGAGAGCCCCCCTTGGGATAGTCGTTGCCGCGTTCAGCCTCCAGCCGATCTCATTCCGTGATTTCAAATCCCAGCCGAAAGGCCGGTATCTTCGAGCCGGGGTGATCCTGCTCATAAGTGAGCTGGGGAGCAAGATACACATCCGGCGTCTTTTGCTGTCCTTCATAGATGCCCGGATACAAATCGATGAGGTGATACCCGGGTTCTCCAGTCGCAATAATGTTGAATTTGACGGTACCCTGAGTATTGAATCCGCACATATAGCCGGTGTAGGCATTGTCGTAGGTCAGATAATACGCATTATCAAATTCGGTCCACCCCACCCCTTTGATCTCGATCGTCACTTCCGTTCCGGCGGGACCGGACAAAGGGGTTATGCTGACAATGGACGGATTGATACTGAGGTAGGTTTGACCGTAAATCTCATTTTCCATTTTCAAATCAATCCGATGCGGAACACCGCCCAGATCGTCGGGAACGGCATACTCATAGTCGATATTCCCTTCCGAATCGGTAACGGCCTCTCCCAACAACACCTGCTTTTCGGAAAATCCCGATGCCGATATCCGGTTTCCGCTCATCGTGTTCCAAATCAGCTTCACGTGCCGGTTGGATGGCAGCCCTTCCGCATGAAGGCTAACCTTCTCCCCGACCGTGCCGGATTCTTGGCTCATCATGACGTGAACCCCCGGTTTGTTTACCGGTTCCGGCATCTGCACTCCTCCTCCGGCGGCGGAGGCGGGAACAGGCTCCACAACATTGTCCAACACCGGTTTCTCATCCGTTACCTCGAACGTAAACGTCGGTACCGGCAAATAAGATGTCGGCGCCTGCTGATGATTGATGTAAGGTATTCCCAAATAACCGTGCCAAACGGTGATCGTGTGTTTTCCGGCCGGGCCGGCGGCACGAATTTTGGCCTGCGCTTTACCGTTTGTGGAGACGGCGGAGATCAACCCGGTCATCTTGTTATCGTAGGTCAACTGCCAGTTGCTTTCCATCGTATTCCATCCGATACCTTCCGCTTCGACGGTAATCACCGTCCCGACCGGCCCCGAGGTGGGGCGGATGTAAAACGTAGGCTCCACAAAATAGCTGTTTTGCGCTGCCTTCTGGTCATCCTGCACAACATACAAGGTATGGTCGCCGCCAAACCCTTCCGGCACTTCAAAGGTTCCGTTCCATTGTCCGTTCGCGTTTGCCTTGCCTTGAAGAAGCACGACCTCATGTTCCTTGTATTCCGTACTAATATAGGAATAAATCCCATCCAGCTTGTAATTGCCTTTCATGGTCATCCATATTAATGTCGCCGGTTGGCCGGGAGGGCGGAATCATACAGTCAATAAGATTCTTACCATGTCATCGAGCCATGTTGAAGCTCCGCCCGGACGACATGACCTTCCAATACAATCCGGGAAATTGTATCATGTTTAAAGAGGGGCTTATATTTTTCGTGGAACTTTGAAAAAAGACTTGAGAGGTGAGGACAATCATTGCCGCCTTTGGTTCGCAGCGGGGCGATTTCCTTGCCGAAAGCGGAAGAGCACGAGCATCGGGGAAAACCTTCGTTCCGGATCGAAGGAGAGAAACGCAGAAACTGGATGAACGGCTTTCGGAAGAGTCCCGGTGGTGATTCACTATAAAGATAAAGGGGATAGAAACATGGAGTGGGATCAAAGCGCGGGCGCGCCTCTTGTGGCCAACGGCGCCGGCCTGCGGAAAGCGGGAAGTCGCGTACTGGTGACGACCGCTGTATCGGCTGAGAGAGACGCGGTATTGCGCGGGCTTCGCGGTTCGGACCGATTTCACGTTCTGGCGGCGGGAGTAGGCCCGGCCGCGGCCGCAGCCGGCACGGCAGCGGCATTGGCCGCAGGTGAGTACGGCCTGGTCGTGAGCGCCGGCATAGGCGGCGGTTTTGCCGGCCGCGCTGAAGTGGGCTCGCTTGTGGTGGCGACCGAGATCGCCGCCGCCGATTTGGGGGCGGAGACCCCGGAAGGCTTCATCAGTATGGACGAGCTGGGCTTCGGCACATCCCGGGTCCGGGTCGACGCCGGGTTGGCGGCCCGGGTGGCCGATGCGCTGCGGAGGGCAGGGCTGAACGTTCATTCCGGGCCTGTGCTGACCGTATCGACTGCGACGGGTACGGCGGCAACCGCTGCAGAGCTGGCGGCCCGGGTGCCGGGAGCAGCCGCCGAAGCCATGGAAGGTTTCGGCGTCGCTGTCGCGGCCCTTCAACGCGGCGTGCCGGTCCTGGAGATCCGGGCCGTTTCGAATACGGTCGGCCCGCGGGATCGGGCGGCATGGCGTATTCAGGAGGCTCTGGAAGCGCTGGAAGCGGCGAGCGCAGTACTAACGGAGGTGGTTCTTTTATGAAAATAGCATTTTCCCCTTGTCCCAATGACACCTTTGTATTCCACGCCTGGGTGCATGGACTTGTGCCCGGCGCGCCGAAGCTTGACGTCACGTATGCGGACATCGACGTTACTAACCGGTTGGCCGTAGGTGCCAACGGACCGGAAGTGCTCAAGATTTCTTACGCGGCTTTGCCTTGGGTATTGTCCGAGTATGCGCTGCTGCCGTGCGGCGGTGCGCTGGGCAGGGGCTGCGGGCCGCTCATACTGACGGCCGGCCGAGCAGACGGCTCCAATGACCCGGCGAGGCTGTCCGGCCGGCGTGTGGCGATACCAAGCGATCGTTCAACCGCCTATCTGCTGTTCCGTCTGTGGGTAGCCCAGAACGTACCGGGGGGTGTAGGCGAGATTGTGGTGATGCCGTTTCACGAGATTATGCCGGCCGTGCGTGATGGCGCGGTCGATGCCGGGCTTGTGATTCATGAAGCGCGATTCACATATCCCTCCTATGGGCTGAATCAGCTGGCCGATCTGGGCCATTGGTGGGAAACCGAAACGGGCCTGCCGATTCCGCTCGGCGCCATCATTGCCCGCCGATCGCTTGATGTTGCCGCGATTGCCGGCTGGACGCGCGCGTCGGTCGAATACGCATGGGCACATCCGGAGGCGTCACGGGATTACGTGCTGCGCCACGCCCAAGAGATGGATCCTGAAGTGGCGCAGGCGCATATCGACTTGTACGTGAACGAGTTTACCGCGGATTTGGGCGAGACAGGGGATGCGGCGGTCGTCCACCTGCTTTCCCGGGCTGCGGAAGAAGGGCTGGTGCCGAAGTTCGATGTGTCGGCGCTGCGTTGAGACGACCGCGCATCCCACCGCGGTAACCATAAATGAAGAAACGCGAACGCGTTTCTTTTTTTCTTAAAGGACGCCGTCAGGCGGTTTTTTTACGCCACAATGGTCATTTTCGCTTAACCGTTCAAGCCGTGGGGAAACGAAGGAGTATAACGATTCAAATCGGAGTCCATCGCCTCTCCTGGCGCGCGTTGCGGCGCTGCACGGCGGATGCCCGGCGGGTGACCCAACCCAGCGCGCGGCTCGCCGCATGGTGGCGGTCAACCAGATACTACATGTATCGCCAGCATATGTTGCACAAAATGCAACATATCCAAGGGAAAAAGGGCACGGAGTGCAATAGGTTGCATTTTGTGCAACATGAACCGGGAAAATCGTCATTTTCGCCCGTTTTGCCCCCAATAAGTTGCACTCCGTGCAACATAAACGGACGAACAGCAAGCACAGACCATTTAAATTGCATTTTGTGCAGGATATTCGCCGCGCGCGGCTCGCCACATGGTGGCGGTCAACCACACGATATCCTCACTTGCAAAGAAATAGTCTTTGAACGCACCCATGGCATCATCTCCGGCCGTTTGAAGAACGTATGGCTTTCTTCAGCCGCATGGCATGGGTCGGATATTTCCCGCACAATGAAGTCACAAGGAGTGGTGTGCGGCACTTGAGTACCGTAACCGAGAGTGACGTACGGCACTTGAATACCGCACCGAGAATGGAATGCAGCACTCGAATACCGCACCGAAGACCGTTCAAGCCGGGCGCCGACTGCCCTTGGAACCATTGTCGGTTCGAGAGAACGTATATTCGCTGACCGGATGCTGTCGCGCTCCCCTGCTACAATGATTCCT
>JAWLCZ010000052.1:0-21193 GCA_041686835.1 Paenibacillaceae bacterium
AATAAAATTTGTTTTCCAAGAAGGGAAAATAAAAATAACCTTTATTTATAAAACAAGAAATACTTTTTATTAGCAGTTATTTTTGATTGGAAAAAATTCCTACGTCATATGTTTAAGTGTGAACTTTACTGTAAATTACCACATTAATTATAGCAAAAATTCTCCATTGTATTTCTCCTGTAATCCCCTTGACAATTTTGATTTTCGCCTCACTTATGATACGGTTCCCCCCGCAAAATCTTGAACGCACGGTACACTTGCTCGAGCAGGATGAGACGTATCAGCTGGTGCGGGAACGTCATGCGCCCGAATGACAGCTTTTGATCGGCGCGTCTCAGCACGTCGCCGGACAGGCCGAGGGAGCCGCCGATAACAAATACGATATGGCTTTTGCCGTACGTTCCGAGCCGGTCGATTTCCCAGGCCAGTTCCTCGGAAGTCCACATGTCCCCGTCGATAGCGAGCGCGATGACATAGGCGTCGCTTTTCAAATGCGCCAGGATGCGTTCGCCTTCCTTCCGCTTCACCTGCAACTCTTCCGCCTCGCTCATCGTGTCCGGCGCTTTCTCGTCGGGCAATTCGGTCAATGTCACCTTGGCATAAGACGCCAAACGCTTAACATATTCCGCTATTCCTTGAACGAGATATTTCTCTTTCAGTTTTCCTACCGCGATGATTTGTATATGGATCATGGCCATTCCCTTTCCGTCCGATAGCATAGCCGACAACAAAGTCAGTACAGTATGACATACCCGAAAAACATTATCAATGCACCATTTGGTTGACCGCCACCATGTGGCGAGCCGCAAAGTGACAACGCCTCGCAAAGCGAGGCGCTATGGGTTCGTAAATTCAATTCATTTCCTGATAATCCTGTCCAGGTCTTCCGGATGAAGTTCCCCGACCTTACTTAGTATGTGTGATTTATCGATGGTTATTATTTTTGAAACTCTTGCGGTTGATGAATACTTTAATCCTGCTTAAACGAGGGCTGCCCGCCCTTATACGACCAAATAACGCGGCGCCCGTTCGCACCGCTCGCAATGCGCGGGAGGTTCCCACGCGGTAAAACGCGTCTTGTGCAGATCGACGATATCCGGGGCGTCTTCGTATTCGTCCACGAACATATCGATGGCCAATTCCAAATGCTCCTCGCATACTGCAAACATGCGCCGTGCACTCTCCTAATCCTCGTTCAATTCTTCGAGCGTTACCGTGACGGCATCTTTTTTCCCGTTCCGGTAGAAGGTTACTTTCATCTCGTCGCCGATCGCTTTATGCGAATACAAATATTTGCGCAGCGCAAGCGTGCTGTCCACCGCCTTATCGTCGAGCGCGACGATGACGTCGTTCGTCCGCAATCCCGCTTCCTTCGCGGGGCCCATCACTTCCAGCACAATAATACCAGTTTTGACCTGCTTCGGTAGCTTTAATACTTCCGTACCTTGATATGACTGCAAATCCTGCGTCACCACACCGATATAAGGCCGCTTCACTTTGCCGTCGGCCATCAGGCTTTCAATGATCGGTTTGGCGTCGTTGATCGGAATGGCGAAACCAAGCCCTTCCACGCCCATATCCGCCACTTTCAGGCTGTTGATGCCGATCACCTGGCCGCGTATGTTGACGAGCGCTCCGCCGCTGTTCCCTTGATTAATCGCCGCGTCGGTCTGAATGACATTCAATTCCCAATCCAGCTGACCGTCCTGATTCAGCGAAATCGGAATCGTCCGTCGCGTCGAACTGATGACGCCAACCGTAATCGTCTGCGAAAAGCCGAGACCGAGCGGGCTTCCGATGGCAATGGCCGTTTCCCCCGCCTTCAACCGGTCGGAATCGCCGAATTCGGCTACCCGCTTGACCTCCGGCGCCTTCACCTTCAATACGGCCAAATCGGAAAACGTATCCTTCCCGACGATTTTCGCTTTCTTCTTCACTCCGTCCGACAAAATCACCTCAATACGCTCGGCGTTGGCCACGACATGGTTGTTGGTCACGATCCACGCGTCATCCCCATCTTTGCGGAAAATGATGCCGGAGCCAATTCCATCGTGAAACGGTACATCCGTATCTTCCAGTCCGCTGACTACGCTGACGACGGCCGGCTGCACCGTCTCCGCGGCAAGAACGACCGAGTCCCGCTCTCCGTCGGGCGGCGCGGAATTCGTCGCCGGGACCGCATGTTCTTCGCCGAACAGGGGAAAGACCAGCATCGTAAGCAGCACTCCCGCGATAAAGGAAACCGCCGCGACCGACAGCAGCTGCTTCGTTTGCCTTTTCCTCCAAGGAGGTAAAGGGTACCGCCGTAATTTATCGGAAACTTTCGTGGAATAAAAATCATCCTCGAAAAAGCTCATGTCTTTCTTCTCCCCTCGTGATGCAACCGACAAAAATAAAATAGTTTGCCGCAAGCAGGAATGATTTTCCTTCTGGCCGCTTACAATAGAAATAAGATACATTCCACGCCCATAGATTCATAGAGCGGACGGAAAAGGCTCTGTCTCGCAACGCCTTCATTCGAACAGGAAAGGAAAGGAGACCCTATCATGAATCGTATGTATTCTCATCTCGACGAAGTGAACTGGATCGGAAAACTGGCCGATTTAAAGGAGGAGCATTATCGAAATACGCTGCTGCTCAGTACACTGGTCGAGCTTCTCGTGGAAAAGGGCATCGTGACCGTTCAAGAAATTCAGGAAAAGACCCGGCAGCAGGATACCTTACTCTGAATCCTCATCGATCCTGTCCCATTTCGTGGGCCTGTCATAATACGTGTCCATTAAACGCACATCCCCTTCCCCCATGGAGATGCCGTTATCTTCTAATATGTTATTCACCGTCAACTTGGCCAAATCCATCAGATTATGATCCCGGCTTAAATGGGCCAAGTAAACCCGTTTCGTCCGTCCGGACAGCAGTTCGGCGAGCGCCTCTCCGGCCGACTCGTTCGAAAGGTGGCCGAGATCGCTCAGTATGCGCCGCTTGACGTTCCATGGGTAACTGCCCATGCGCAGCATTTCCACGTCGTGGTTCGCTTCCAGGATGAGTACGTCGGCGTCCGCTATTTTCTCTTTCACCTTGCTGCTGACGTAGCCAAGATCGGTAGCCAGGGCAAGCTTCCGGTCCCCTTCGTAAAAACAGAACCCGACCGGCTCGGCCGCATCGTGGGATACGGCGAACGATTCCACTTTGAGCGTGCCGAAATCGAGCATTTCTCCGGTTTCCATCACTTTTTTATTTTCCTCGGCAATTTCCCCGAGCTGCTTGTCCAGCTGCTCCCACGTCTTTTCGTTCGCGTAGACGGGCAAATCGTATTTGCGCGCCAGCGCCCCTACGCCTTTAATATGATCGGCGTGTTCGTGCGTAATGAGAATGCCTTGAAGGCCGCTTGCGCACACTTCGCGTTCGTTCATCAACTGTTCGGTTTTTTTGGCGCTCAGACCGGCGTCGACCAATAGTTGGACTTCATCGTTTCCCACAACCATCGCGTTTCCGGTAGAACCGCTGGCCAATATCGTAAACCGCAAACCCATCGTCATTTCCCCTTCTGCGGATCTTCAACCGCGCCGCTGATCGCGTGCACATAATACACTTCCCCTCCGGCGAGCATCACCCGCCAGTAAGGCGCCAGCAGCTGCGTTTCGGAGTTGTACATTTGCCCGTGATAGCCGAGCCGTATATCTTGAATGACCGATCCCGCCGGCAAATAATTCTCCGCCAGGTTCCCAATCGCCTTGAAGGCGGACAGCACTTCCTGATCTTTTTGCCCGCTTCCCGGCAGCACACGGACATAGCTTTGTGTATAGGCGTATACTTCTTCCTCGTTATGAAACAGCCTCAGGTTCACTTCAAACATCGGATACTGCCCGTGCAGTTGATTGAGCACATATTGCCCCTTCACGCTTGCCGCCGGATCGAGCTGATAGGCGTCTATTTGATCGATTTTGTTCGCAAACCGCTGCTTCCATTCTTTCTTATGGATGGATGCGTTCCATTTTACCGGAGGATGGAGAGCGGTCTGCCGCTCCACATCTTTTTCAAATTTGACGGTGATTTCCCGCAGATTCGGCGTTTCGGCCGGAATTTCCGCTTCCAGCCGTATATGCTTTTCTGCAAGAACCCGGTTCGTTTTTTCCGACATCGCTTCTTTTTCCGGGTTCGATTCCGCCTGCTCCGTCCGATTCGTCCACAACTGAAAACCGAGCAGCAGATTCAAACAGAGAAACGAAAGAATGAATATCGTCTTCGCCCTTCCCCAATCCATCCGTCTCCCCCCTACTTGAGAACATCGTACAACCCGTTATTCAGTTCAACCGTCCAGACGGGAGTCAGTTCGACGGCCTCGTCGGTCAGGAGCGGCCTATAAGCCGGGAATACGGATTTAATCATCGCTTTGCCGGAATAATGATCGATAAGCGAATCGAGTTCTTTGCCGCCGGGCAGCTTGCGCTCTTCTTTTTGGACGGCGCTGCCGCCCAAATTGATCAGCGATCGCTCGTAGCCGGTAACGACGCCCTTTTGCAGTACGATTTTCATATATCCAAAGTTTTCCAGGCTGCTTGAGATAATCGGATACGATCCGATGTACTGGCGAAAAATAAACGTTTGTTCTCCCCGGGTTTCTTGCGGGATGCGTTCGAGCATGTACTTCCCGTTCCATCCCCCGTGCTGGTTGATGAACTGAACCGCGGAGTACAGGTTTTCCTTCGCGTCGTTCCGGCTTTCCACCGGAGCTGCCGGATCGGTGTAAATCATCCACCGCCTGCGGTTTTCCAGCTGCAGTCCGCTTTTGCCGTCCGTATAGATTTCCGAGCCGTCCCGTTCCGACAGATTGCGGGTGATGCCGGGATCGGAGAACAAGCTTTTTTGCATCTGCTCGGGAGTAAACGTAGTGTATTCATAACGGAGCTTCATCATCGGCAGCGGCTGATCGGGCAAATAATAGTCTCCGCCCGCCGTATGGTATTTGGTCAAATATTTGCCGAGCCCGACGAACTTCTCCACATCCTTCACGTTCAGGTCGGCTTTGGTCGCTTCGTAAACGATCGAACCGACATCGGAGAAGAAAAAGGCTTTCACCTCTTCTCCGTTTTCCTTCGTATAAATCCAAATGCGCCGAATGCGGTCCGTTTCGCCGAGCACATCGCCTTTCAGCTGCATTACGTTCTGCAGAATGCGGAAAGGCACGCCGTCCTTGAAACGGATTTCCACGCCTTCCCGCTCCGTCCGGACTTGTTCCGCCTCGAAGGCGGCGGCGCTCGAGACGCGGAATCCGTCAAACGTCCTTTGTTTGACGCTCTCGAAGATCATTTTATAAAACGTGTTATCCGGATACAGCACCGTATGTTTGTTTTTGCCGAAATGCAGCACGATTTGTTCCGGAAAAACCAGGTTCACCGCTTCTTCCGGCTCGCCGAGCAAATTTGTCTCCACATATTGGGACGGTTTGGTCGGTTCAAAATTAGGCGTATTGTAAGCAAGCATATAGCTTTGCAGCAGGCTGGCCAAAACAAGAATCGCAAGCAGCACCGACTTGCCTTTTTCAATCATCCGGCCTCACCCGCCTTCGCCTGGATCGGCAGGGTGAACGATACCCTCGTCCCTTGACCCGCCTCCGATTCGAGCGCAATCGTTCCGCCGTGCGCCTTCACAATTTCCCGGGCAATAGACAACCCGAGTCCCGTTCCCCCCATGCTGCGCGACCTCGCTTTGTCGACGCGGTAGAACCTGTCAAATATGCGGCCCAAATCTTTTTTCGGGATGCCGATGCCGTTATCCTGAACGGAAATTTCCACCCATTGGTCGTCGATTTTTCGCGCGCCGATATCGATGAATCCGCCGGCAGGCGTATATTTGATCGCGTTGGATACGAGATTGTCGAGCACTTGATCGATCTGGTCCCGATCCAGCATCACTTGCCCAATCCCTTTCTCCACGCGTATCGAGGCCTCGATGGCACGCTGCCGCAGCTGAAAGGAAAACCGGTCGGCCACCTCTTCCAGCATGTCGACGATGTCGATCGGCTCCTTGGACATCACCGCCTGATTGGAATCAAAACGCGACAAATGCAGCAGGTCGGTAACGAGGCGAATCATTCGTTCCGTTTCATTCCGGGCAACGCCGATAAACCGCTGCGCCAGCTGCGGATCGTCCAGCGCCCCGTCGTCCAGCGCTTCCAGGTAGCTTTTGATCGTAGTGAGCGGTGTGCGCAGTTCATGCGATACGTTGGCGACGAATTCTCTGCGGGAACGTTCCAGCTTTTCGCGTTCCGTTACGTCCTGCAGCACCACAATCGTTCCGGTCAATCCTTTGTCTCTCCGCTGTATCCGGGTAAACGTCGCCTGCAGCGTCAGTTCGTCTTCCATATCGCCGATTTGCGGGACGATGATTGCGGTGCTCTCTTCGCCGTGAACGTACGGTTCGATCGCCTCTTTCGCCATGCCGAGCACTTCGGTAATGTCCTTGCCGAGCACGTTGCGCTCTTCGACCTGAAGCATCTTCTTCGCTCTCTGATTGATGACGATCACTCTGCCGACATCGTCCGTGGCGATGACGCCGTCGTTCATGTTGGACAATATGGAAGCGAGCTTTTCTTTTTCCTCTTCGTTCGCGGAGAGCGCTTCTTTCAAACGGTTGGTCATAAAATTGAACGCCATGCCCAGCTGCCCGATCTCGTCGTTGCTTAATACTTTCACCTGCTGGTTAAAATCGCCTTCCGCGACCGCCGTCGTCTGTCTCGTAATCTCTTTGATCGGAGTCGTTATCGTATGGGACAGAAGAACGCCGAGCAGCGCGGTCAGCGCAAGAGCGATTAGCGTTCCGGAGATGAGTATGCGGTTAATGCGGTTCATCGTTTCGTACAGCTCGCTCAACGACGCCACGATATAAACCGCTCCGACCACCTTGCCGTCGCGGCTTACCGGCTTCGCGACAACCTGCTTGCGCTCGCCGTCCTCATCGACGATGATCCGTTCATTGTCGCTGATTCCCTGGAGCGCCCGGTTCACTTCGGTTTGTGTATTCTTCTGCCCGACGATCGATTGATGGCTTTGCAGCGAAGTGCTGAGCACGATTCCGTTCGCGTCGATCACTTGAATCTCTGCGCCGCTGATCGTAAACAGCTTGCTGACGACCGCGTTCAGATCGTCTTCCGCTTTGGTCTCGCCGGCCGGTTTGGCTTCCTTGTTCGCCGACAAATAATCCCCCATATATCCCGCAAGCAAATACGCCTGCTTGTTCAGCGAATCGGAAAAGTTGGTCAAATACGAATTTTCCAGCGTTCGGGTGAAATAAATGCCGATGAGCTGCATTGCGATCAAAATAAGCAAAACATATATGATAATGAGCCGTGCCTGGATCGTCTGAAAGAAACGGATTTCTTTCATTTAAAAGCCACCCGCTCTGGGATTGCGCATCATATACCCTAATCCTCTTCGCGTGATGATATATTCCGGTCTGCCCGGATCGTCCTCGATTTTTTCGCGCAGCCGCCGAATCGTAACGTCCACGGTGCGGACGTCGCCCAAATATTCGAACCCCCACACCGCCTGCAGCAAATGTTCCCGCGTCATCACCCTGCCGCAGTGGCGCGCCAAATAATAAACGAGTTCAAATTCGCGGTGCGTCAGATCGAGCGGCGTTCCCTCCTTGTAGACGACATACATGTCGCTGTCGATAAGGAGATTGGCGATGCGCAGTCCCTGGGGCGCCGATCCGTTCTGATTTTGAACCGTGTTCGCCTGTCTCCGCAGATGCGCTTTGACTCGCGCCAATATTTCCCGGGTGCTGAACGGTTTCGTCACGTAATCGTCCGCCCCCATTTCCAGCCCGAGCACTTTATCGAGTTCCGTATCTTTGGCGGTGAGCATAATGATCGGCGTGTTCAGCCTGGAGCGCACTTCCCGGCATACGTCCATTCCGTCTTTTACGGGCAGCATCAAATCGAGCAAAATCAAATCCGGATTTTCCGACAGCGCGAGTTCGACGGCCTCCCCGCCGTCGAAGGCGCAAATGACTTGATATCCCGCCTTTTCCAGATTGAATTTCAGAATGTCGGCTATCGGCTTTTCGTCGTCGACCACGAGAATTTTCTCAAACATGCCCCATCACCGCCTGTGGATGATATTGCTTTGAAGTCCCGTCTATAACTTCCCTCCTCTATATTACCATACCTTTTGCCATCCGTTTACGCAAAAAATAATAGAAATAAAAGGCACCGCGCCAATCGATTCGGTTTCGATTCGCACAATGCCTTGGATAAACTTAAGGCTTATCTCGACAAATATCCCATCGGGTTACGGGGAACGCCGTTCTTCTGGATTTCAAAATGAAGGTGCGTGCCGGTAGAGTCTCCCGTACTGCCCATCTGGCCGATCATTTCGCCTTTTTCGACAATCTGTCCCTCGACCACGTTCAGCTTGCTGAGATGGCCGTATAACGTCCGGAAGCCGTTTTGGTGGTCGATGATGATATGGTTACCGTAACCTTCATCATAACCGGCGTAAACGACCTTGCCGTCATCGGAGGCCAGAATTTTCCGGTTCCCCACGAGGTCGATGCCTTTATGCATTCGCCCCCATCGTTTGCCGAAGCTGCTCGTCAATCTGGCGCCGACGACCGGCCACGCGAATTTGCCCGTCCCTTCCCCGACGATCTTCGTTCCTTTCTTCGCCAGTCCGGGGACAGGCTTCACGAGCACGACTTCATCCAGCAGCTCCTCCTGCATCAAGTTGCCGTTCTCTTTCGTCAGCCGGAACGTCACCCGTTTCAGGCCGTCCTTCCCCGGTTTGATCACTTTCACCTGCCCAAGGCGCAGCGAATCGTCTTTTTCATAAACCATTTCATGCTCGATAACCTGATTCTCCACCACTTTTTCCACGGTTCTCACGCTCAGGGTCGGCTGCAGAACGGTTAAGTCGAGCTCGTCCCCGATGCGGATCATATCGTTTTCGATCCACGGATTGTTTTCATAAATGATCTGTTTGGAAATATTGAATTTTTCGGCAATGCAGGAGACGCAGTCCCCTTCCCGCACAATATATTTCGTCGGCTGCACATCGCCGGTTTCCAGTTTCTTTACAATTTTATCCGGATCGGCAATCGCCTCCGGGGAAGTATCCACCCGGCGCAAATCGACGTTTTCGACAAATTCGGCCGATTCCAGCCTGGTCGAGCTGCTGTCCGCCAAGTTTTGACCGCCCGCGGACAGAGCGATGACTTTCCCTTCCGTCTTCTGTTTCGGCACAAACTTTTGCTTGATCCGGTTCAAAATGCTTTCGGCTGTCGCCTGATCCTTCACGACACCGATCAGCTTCCCGTCGACCCTGATTTCCACGCCGACCGCTTTCGCCGTCAGCATGCCTTCGAGCGCTTTGAGCGCCGCCTGATCGTCGCCTTGTATCTTGAAAGCCCTTTCACTTTTATATGTGATGTCTTTATCGTTTAAGACCATATGTACGTTCGGGTTTTCCGCTTCCAGCTGCTCGTACTTGGACTCGATAAAGCGTTCGACCACTTTCGGGCTGCTGACGACGCCGGCTTCTTTATTGCCGACATACACATGGTACACTTCATTCATATTCTCTTTGACGTAAAGATGTCCGCCGACGGACATCGAAACGAGCAATCCGAACGCTCCCGCTCCCAGGAGCCATTGTTTCTTGTAAACACCCAACCGCGATATCGACCGATCAATCATTCCCACGCTTTTCATTCGTGCCGTCAAGTTACCCAATCGGATCGTTTTCACGGCTCCGCTTGTTTTCGCGAAGACGTTCTTGATCCAATTTGTTCCCTTGAAAACTGTCATGACCGTCTCCTTTAAAATCGAGTTTTGTCTGAAAAAAGAGCCGAATTTTGTCAAAAAAATCGGATCTTCCGCTACTCTCCCTACTTTATCATACGCGGGCTCTTTTTTTCAATACTTCCTCTTGAACATCGTGTGAAGATGGTCCGTCGAAAGAGGCGATTTTATTCGAGACTCGTTATTCGATCAAGGCGAGTATTTATTCAAGATGGACAATAGTTGACTATACTCTTCCTGGCGCAAATATTTTCCGACCAGCTCCTGTATTTGCTTCAATTCTTCCCGGCTGATTCCGTCTTCCGCATATTGCGACAAACGCTGCATTTCATCCGCGGGAATATTGGCGGACAAGATCGAGAATATTTTCTTTTTATCTTCATCGGACAGCATTTCTTTTTTCTGATTGAATTGTTCCGCCGACATGACCAGATCGGTTTCCTGCCGCTCCGCGGCTTGCTCCTGCCCGGTGGAAACCTGGCTCCAGGCCGCAACGGCGTCTTCTTTGCGGGGAGGTTGTACGTCAACCCGGTTTTCGGAACTTTCCGGCCGAGCGCTCTCCTCTCGTGTTGTATGCCCGTTATCGTCCTTGTTCAATATATTCATTTGCCGGGACATATAAGTCACAAAATTGAAAAAATTGGGGCTTTCGCCGGCGACATTGATCTGGAACTGCCCCAACAGCTTCTCCACGTACAACTGCACGGCGAACCACGTCGTAAACAGCGACACCCCGGTTGCAAGGACTGTCGTCAGGACGATTTTGCTCAGCCAGCCTATCACTCTCATTTTCTCCACCCGCTTCGTTCGATGATTTGAATCTACTCTCCAGTATTGGCTTGCGCGCCCCCATTTCATTCTTTCGGTACAAAAAAAGAACCCCCGGACATGGCATCCGAGGATTCCGAATCTATTCTGGGAGGAGAATATCGAGTTGGCGTTACGCGTATATCGGCCTTACGAGATTCGTTTGTTCGCGGTTGCGGCCTACGGAAAATATCGCGATCGGGATGCCCGTCAATTGGGACACCCGCTCCAAATAGTGCCTTGCGTTGGCCGGCAAATCATCCAGCGTGCGCGCGCCGGAAATGTCCTCTTTCCAGCCCGGCAGCTCCTCATATACCGCCTGGCATTCCGACAGCATTTTCAAATTCGCCGGATAGTAGTCGATATGTTCGCCGCGGTACAAGTATCCCGTACAAATTTTGACGGTTTCCAGACCGGTCAGCACGTCGAGCGAATTGAGCGAAAGTCCGGTTATGCCGCTGACCCGTCTGGCGTGGCGCACGACGACGCTGTCGAACCAGCCGACTCGGCGCGGCCTTCCGGTCGTCGTACCGTACTCGTTCCCCTTTTCGCGGATCGCATCGCCGATTTCATTGTGCAGTTCCGTCGGGAACGGACCGTCGCCGACACGGGTCGTATACGCTTTGGCCACGCCGATGACGTGGTGAATCTTGGTCGGGCCAACACCGGAACCGATGCAGACGCCGCCGGCTGTCGGATTGGACGATGTAACGAAAGGATACGTTCCCTGGTCAATGTCCAGCATGACGCCCTGGGCGCCTTCGAACAGAACCCGTTTTCCCTGATCGATAGCATCGTTCAACACGACCGACGTGTCGGTCACATACGGCCGAATCACTTTCGCGTATTCCAGATATTCGTGCAGAATCGGTTCGGGGTCGAGACCTTTTTCCCCGTACACCTGTTCGATCAGGCTGTTTTTCTGCACGATGATCTGCCGCAATTTGCGCTCGAATTCGTCCGGATCAAGCAGGTCGGCGACGCGGATGCCGCTTCGCGCCGCTTTGTCCATGTAACAAGGGCCGATGCCTTTGCGCGTCGTGCCGATTTTGTCGACGCCTTTGCTTTCTTCTTCCAGCGCGTCGAGCAGCAGGTGGTACGGCATAATGAGATGCGCCCTGTCGCTGATGCGCAAATTGTCCGTGGAAAACCCGTTTTCGCGGATATAGTTGATTTCCTCGATCAGAGCGGCCGGATTGATGACCATGCCGTTTCCCAGTACGCAAATTTTATCTTTATAAAAAATTCCCGATGGAATGAGGTGCAGCTTGTACTTTTTATTCTGGATCAAAATCGTATGACCCGCATTGTTGCCGCCCTGGTACCTCGCGACAACCTCCGCGTTTTCCGCCAAAAAGTCGGTAATTTTTCCCTTTCCTTCGTCACCCCACTGGGTGCCGACAACCACAACTGTTGACATTAGGATTCCCCCCATTCGGGTGTAGGTCACACCTTGATTTGCATACGGTTCCGAAAGCAGCACTTTCAGTTTATCAGCCGCGGCGCGAAAAGTCAATATAAAAACGAACAATCGCCTGGTTAATAAAGCAATTGTTCGGAAATGACATCGATTCATCCTGGCAGCCGGGTTGCGCCGTAAACCGCATCCCGGTTCATACCCGTTATTGACCGGCTGCCGCCACTTGCTGATGCGTCCGATCGAGGCTTACAAATTTGTTGTAATTTTTCAGAAAGACAAGCTCGACGGTTCCTACCGGGCCGTTGCGCTGCTTGGCGATAATGATCTCGATAATATTCTTTTTTTCCGAATCCTGATTGTAATAATCGTCCCTGTACAAAAACGCGACAATATCGGCATCCTGTTCGATCGACCCCGATTCCCGCAAGTCGGACATGAGCGGGCGTTTGTCCTGTCTCTGCTCCACGCCGCGGCTCAGCTGCGACAGCGCGATGACCGGCACTTCCAGCTCGCGGGCGATCGATTTTAACGTCCGGGAAATTTCCGACACTTCCTGCTGACGGTTGTCCCCGCTCCGGTTCCGGCCGTGAATGAGTTGCAAATAGTCGATGACGATCATGCCGAGACCTTTTTCCTTTTTCAGTCTGCGGCATTTGGCGCGTATATCGGACACCGTTATCGACGGGGAATCGTCGATGTAGATGTTCGCTTCGGAAAGCGAGCCGATCGCCATCGTCAGCTTCTCCCAGTCTTCTTCCTCGAGAAATCCGGTCCGCATCCGGCCGGCGTCGACATTCGCTTCGGCGCAGATCATCCGCTGCACGAGCTGGGCGGCGGACATTTCGAGGCTGAATATCGCCACTGTCTCTTTGGCGCGTACGCCGACATTTTGCGCGATGTTCAGGGCGAACGCCGTCTTCCCGACGGACGGGCGGGCGGCGACGATAATGAGGTCGGACTTTTGGAAGCCGGACGTCATCTTGTCCAAATCGGGGAAGCCGGAAGGAATCCCCGTCGTCCCACCTTTATGGTGATACAAAAATTCGACGCGATCGAACACTTCCATCAGCACATCGCGAATCGAGACAAAGCCGCTGGCCGAACGGCGCTGGGATATTTCCATAATGCGCCGTTCCGCTTCGTTAATGAGTTCCCCGACATCGTCCGCGCCGGTGTAACCGTTGCTGGCGATTTGCGTCGCGGCGCGAATGAGCCGGCGAAGCATCGATTTTTCCTCGACGATTTGCGCGTAATAATCGACATTCGCCGCCGTCGGCACCGCGTTGGCCAGTTCGGTCAAATAGCTGACGCCTCCGACTTCGTCAAGCTGCTGCTTGTCCTTCAGCCGCGCGGTCAGCGTGACGAGATCGACCGGTTCGTTGTCCTCGGCCAGTTCCACCATCGCCTCAAAGATGCGCTGGTGGGAAGCCCGGTAAAAATCTTCGCTGCCGATGCGCTCCATCACGCCGACGAGCGCTTCGGCATCGAGCAATATCGCGCCGAGCACCGCCTGCTCGGCCTCCACATTCTGCGGAGGTATGCGGTCGAAAAACAAATCCCCGTTCATTCCCGATTGCTCCTTACTCCTCTACGACCTGCACTTTTAATACGGCTTTGACGTCGGGATGCAGCTTGATCGGCACCTGGGTCACCCCGAGCGTGCGAATCGGATCGTCCAGCATGATTTTTTTCTTGTCAACGTGGATTTTTCTGCCTTCCAGTTCGTCGGCGATCTGCTTGCTCGTAATGGAGCCGAACAGTTTCCCGCCTTCTCCGGTTTTCTGCTTGAATTGCAGCGTCAGCGCTTCGATTTGGGCAGCCAGCTGCTGCGCTTCCTGCTTCTCCTTTTCTTTCCTGCTCTGCTCCGCTTTATTTTTATGCTCCAGCTGCTTCATGTTGGAGTCCGACGCTTCCGAAGCGAGTCCCCGCGGAATAAGGAAATTGCGCGCGTATCCTTCCGATACGTTTTTGACTTCCCCTTTTTTCCCCTGGCCTTTCACATCTTTCAAAAAGATGACTTTCATTTGAACAACCCCTCCTCCGATTCGATTTGTTCCAGCACTTCCTTCAATTTCGCCACCGCTTCGTCCAGCGTGCCTTCCATTTGCGCCGCCGCGTTCGTCAGATGGCCTCCGCCCCCGAGCCGTTCCATCACCACCTGCACGTTCAACTCCCCGTACGAGCGCGCGCTGATGCCGATGAGCCCGTCGGGCCGTTCACAGACGACGAAAGAAGCGGCAATGTCCGTCATATTTAACAATGTATCAGCAACCTGGGCGATGAGCAACTGAGAATATTTGCGATTCGGTTCCGTTACGGCCAGCGCGATATGGTCGTATAAGATCGTCGTTTGCTTGATAATTTCCGCTTTTTTCATATACGACTCCAAATCTTCCTGCAGCATGCGCTGGACCAACGCCGGATCGGCCCCGTTCCGCCTCAAAAAAGAGGCGGCCTCGTAAGTCCTCGCTCCCGTCCGCTGGGAGAAGCTTTTCGTATCGACGACGATGCCGGCGAGCAGCGACGTCGCTTCCAGCACATCCATCGACATCCGCTCGTGAAAATACTGCAGCAGTTCGGTGACGAGCTCGCATGTGGACGAAGCGTACGGCTCCATATAGATGAGCACGGCGTCGCTGATGAATTCCTCGCTGCGGCGGTGATGATCGACGACAACGATGCGGTTCGTCATCTGCAGCAATTTCGGCTCGGCAACCATCGACGCCCGGTGCGTATCGACGACGACCGCCAGCGTCCGCTGGTTCATCAGCTGCAGCGCCTGCTCGGGCGTAATGAACCGGCGCATCACTTCCTCATTGTCGGCGATATGCTCCATCAGCCTCTCGATCGAAGGATTGACGCCCTCCAAAACGATGTATCCTTCTTTATGGCTGAGCTTCGCCGCCTTCAGCACGCCGATCGCCGCCCCAATCGAATCCATATCCGGGACGCGGTGCCCCATAATGATCACTTTATCGCTTTCGCGAATCAGATCGCGCAGCGCGTGGGAGATCACTCTCGCCCGCACGCGCGTTCTTTTCTCGACCGCATTCGAGCGGCCCCCGTAGAAGGAAAGACGCTGCCCCACTTTGACGGCGACCTGATCCCCGCCGCGGCCGAGCGCGATATCCAAGCTCGTCTGCGCCAGCTGGCCGAGCTCAATCAGGTTATCGACACCGGCGGCGATGCCGATGCTTAATGTAAGCGGGAGCTTGTGCTCCATCGTCAAATCGCGGACCTCGTCGATGATTTCAAACCGCGACTGCTCGAGCTCTCTCAGCGTTTTCTGGTTCATAATGATCATAAACCGGTCGGATGCGGTGCGGCGCAAATACAGCTGATGCTTGTTCGCCCATTCCGTTATTTCGCCGGTCACTTTCGCGAGCATGATGCTGCGCGCCTGATCGTCCATTCCTTGCGTCACTTCGTCCAGATTGTCCAGCATCAAAATGCCGAGCGCGATTTTTTCATCCTCGTACCTGCGGGCCAAATCGGAATACGCGGTAATTTCCGTGAAGTAGAGAAGCCGCTCCTCGGCCCTTATCCGCGCAAGATACGTCTTGTCGCCCAGCACAATCTCGATTTTCTCTTCTTTTTCCTTCTTCGTTTTCAGCTCCGGAAACACTTCTGCAAGCGGGAGCCCGATGACCGATTCCCGTCCGAGCATTTTGCCGACGAACGGGTTGTGCCAATCGATGATCCTGTCTTCGTTATACAGCAGTATGCCGAGCGGCAGTTCGTTGATTACTTCGTTGCCGGCCCGCTTGACCCGGTGCGACAAGGTGGCCACATATTCGCTCAAGTCCCGGCGGAACGCCTTTTCCGCGATCAGCGTGTAATAGCCCAATATCCCGCTGACAAAAAGACCGGCCGCTCCCAAAACCCAGTTGTAAAAAAACAGCGCCACGATGAGAGCCAACATGAAGATGTGGGCCAATACCATATGCAGGCCGTGCCATCGGTTCAAGAGGAACTTCGGCATTTGTCTCGCTCCTAAATGTCATTTTTGTAAGCCGGCTATTTTTTGGTGATCCGGCTGCGCAGCGAAAAGGCGATGTCGAACACGCCGAGCAGACTGAGGAAATAATGGGCGGGCGGCAGCAGCACGAACGAGGCGATGCCGGCATACGGCAGCCATCTTCCCCAGTTTTTCGCATCCGATACGTAAAAAAGAAACCCGATCGCCTGAACGTAAAATGCGAACATCAACAAAGGGATTAAATTCAATAAGATCATGTTCAGCGCCGACGTCGAATCTTTCGGCACGAACATATCCAGAATGAGCGCGACCAAGTAATACCAGACTAGCGATTTAGGCAGCATCCATTCTTTCGCCGGACGAAGGCCGGGTATCGATTCGCCCATCCTGTTCAATATTCTGCGCGCAATCCAGTGCGTGATGACCGCGTAATAAAACGAAAAGCTGATGATATACAGCGGAATCATCTGCGTCACGACGCGAACGAGCTGCTGCAGGAAGTCGTCGGAGAGCGCGCTGCGCCATTGTTCGGGCAGCCCGCTCAGGCCTTCGCGCAAAAATTCCCTGATCGACGTTTGCACATTGACGCCGAACAGCGAGCCGACAATGAGCAAAAGCAGCAGTTCGGCGAGTATCGCCATGGTGGCTGACGTCAATACGGCGCGGGCGGACGCCTTCTTCTTGTACAGTTGTCCGATGACGATAACCGGTATGAGAAAAAACAACGATATGAACACAAGCGCGTTTCCGAAAACGCCGGCGCTCAAATAGGCGGCAACAAGGGTAAGCGCATAACAGGCGGCGAATGTTTTCGGGTTCGTTTTCACATATAGGATAAGGACGGGAATCATAATGAAACTGACGGCTACCACATTGAGCGGTGTAAATATGGACAGCAGGATGAAATAATAAACGACGCTCCATACAACCGGCTGCCAGCTGCGCTTCAACAATACATTCACCTCTTACGCAAATGAATATGATCTTCCAACGCGGAAATGTCCTGGTACCACTCTTCCAATTGATGTCCTTCCGTTTTATGCTTGTTCAGTTTTTCAACGATCGCTTCATCCAGACTCCGGTATTGAATGCCGAGGCGTTTCCCCAAAATGTAGCAGCTGACAATCAGACTTGCCAAACTGTCCGTTATTCTGTGATTATTTCCTTCCCAAATGCCTTTAAACAAACGGGATACTTGATCGACCACCTCGGTTTTCAGCCATTCGATCACTTTCACCCGTTTGGCTACATCGACTTCTTTTCCGATCCGCACCGCACTTCTCCCCTTCGAAAAGACGCTTTACTCCAAATTATAGCACAAACGATAACCGTTTTCGCTTCATCTATTTTTGCTTCGGGATGGAAAGTGTCCTTTGCGGGTTCGGTAACGCTTTATCCACGGTAACGCTTTATCCATAAGATACGTGTCTTTATGGAATAAGATACGTCTTATGCTTTTCCAATGCGCCAGGGCTAATCATCCATTGTCCTCCGGACAAATCCGGCATCCCGGCTCATAATATATATGAATCCATACGGGGCCTGCAAGACATCTTATGCCGAAATTCAAGGAAGCGCTTTAGGCCAGTGTAAAAGCCGGCCGCGAAGAGACGCCCTAATCAAGGAATATTAAAAACAGCGGGAACGAATCCCGCTGTTTTGGTTTGCAGCCAATTGATATGCAATGTTATCGAAAAGATCTATTGGTTTGACCCGGTTCGTTACTCCTTAACCACAGGGAATTCCGCAATGCGCAGCCGGGCGCTTCCGTACGGCACCAATTTGATGTCTTCCAACGGTTCGGAAGAGGAAACCGGACTGTGAGGCGGCGTCCCCGCCGAATTCATTTCCAGCCCCCATTCGGGAATTCGTCTGCCTTTCCCTGCCAGCTTGACCGGCGCATCCTTCGCCACAAACGGTTGGCGGACAACCGGTCCCGTCTCCACCTGGAACGACGCGTCCGGATTTTGCGCATCCAACAGCAGCCCGTAGTTCCATGGCGTCGTCGGATAGACTTCCCAGTCAGGGAACGGCGCGCTGCCTCTGCGCTTTACCCACCTTTCGCCTACCGGCAAAGCATAGACGAGCGGTCCCCGCTGCACGCCGACAGCGCGTTCGGCGCGCCGCTCAAGCCGCACCTGCATCGGCAGCGTCAATTCGATGCGGTCTCCGTCGCTCCACTGCCGGCGGATCGTGACAAATCCGCCCCGCGGCGCAGCGGCCTGAATTTGTCCGTTGATTCGAATGGCCGGAGCGTCGCACCAGCCGGGAATGCGCAGTTTGATGGGAAAACTCGCATTTTTCGCCAGCTTGACGGTAATCGAAACGGTTTCCCGAAAAGGATATTCCGTCTCCACCACGATATGCGCCTTCGTTCCGCCCGCCACGACAGCATCGACACGGCATGGGGCGTAGGAAACGGCGGCAATTCCATCGTCTTCGGTCGCCATCCAGAGCCTTGCCGCGTATTTCGGCCACCCTTGATGCATATTCGCCGTGCAGCAGCCGAAATGCGGTTCGAGTCCGAACATATTCGAATCGTCGCCGTTCTGCGTCCAATTCCGCCTAGCCCTCGTACAGAGCACTTGGTTTACCTGCTGGTCGTATTGATGCCCGTGCCAGTCTGGGGTAATCGCTGCGGGCAGCGCATTGAAAGCCACTTTTTCCAAAATATCGCCATATACCCCGTCACCCAAAATACGAATCAGCGTTTCCAGCGAAAACATATACTCCACGACCGCGCACAATTCCACCCCCTGGCTCGGATGCGTGCCCGCCAGCCACTCGTCCCCGGACCAGAGCCCGTGAACCTGCCCGTGATAAGTCATCAGGCTTTGAATGCCCTTCATCGCGGCGTCGCGGTGCGCATCTTCCCCGGAATGCAGGTAATAAACGGCCGGCTCCTTTATGCCCATGGCGACGTTGACAACATGAGTCCGGTGATTAAACCGCGTCTGGTACCGCCAAAACGGGAAATGAGTGAAAATGTCGGTCCATTCCAGCGTTTGGCGGTGTATCGTTTCCGCCAGATTCAGCAAAAACGCGTCGCCGGTCCGGTTGTACAGCCATTGAATGCACAACAGGTTTTCTCCGCCGCGCGCCTGTCCCCAATCCGACAGCGGCTTCGACTCGATATGAGCCGCCTGGTAGCGGAAATATTTCGTCAGAAACGGAACGACCCGCTCATCCCCCGTCGCTTCCGCATATTGGATGAGCACCTTCGCCATAATCATACGAGGCCACCAATCGTCGTTCACTTCCGGACCGAACTGCCCGTCTTCCCGCTGGCTGGCCAGCGTCCATTCGATCCACGGCTTCGTTCGTGCGATCAGCTCGTCATCTTCCAACAGATAGGCCAGCGGAAGCAATCCGTCCAGATAGTAAGGACCGCGTTCCCAGCTTTCCCCGTCTCCTCCCAGCCACCCGCTGCCGGGTCCTACATCGTCCCAATGCTCATGCAGTTTTCCGGTCAAGCCGGACGCCTGGATTTCCAGTTGATCCCGCAGCCAACCAGCAGGCTTGATCGAACCGAGCGGCAGTTCCGCGAACGGAGTGGGCCGAAGCGGCGCCCTGTTTCGTACCGCCGTTTGAATCTCGTTCATTTCACTGACCCTCCCATTACTCCTATTGCAACTTCATCGTTTTCATTATATATGCTATAATTCCAGAAAAAGCATCGTTTTTGAACCAAGATTAGCACAATCCGAACGAAATGATCCGAGGTGCCGCATGTCTGTGCTTCAATTCGCTTCGCCGCCGCTGCCGTTCTATATTCACAGCGGGGAAGACACCTACGCTCCCGGGCAGCATCACCCGAACCGGCGCAGCATCGGCGTGTTCGATATGTTGTTTGTCACCCGGGGAACGCTGTACATCGCCGAAGAAGACAGAAAATGGGAGGTGCAGTCCGGAAACGTCCTCATTCTCCGGCCCGATCGGCACCACTATGCCGCCAGCGCCTGCACGGAAGAAACTCATTTTTACTGGCTTCATTTTCAACCCGCCGAACCGTGGGAAGAAACAGCGGAACCATCGCTTGCGGCCGCCGCCCGTCAATCGAATCCGTTCATACCGGAACGTTTCAGCATCAGCCTGCCCCGTTACTGCGAGCTATCGAACGGTCCGGACATTTACTCCAGGCTGCGCGATTTGCTGGCGTTGTCCCGCCAGTCGTCGGCATCCGCCCGCTGGAAGGAGCAGCTTCTGTTTCAACACCTTCTGCTTGAGCTGGATAACGAACATAACCCGCATCATATATCCTCCGTACACCGCATTGCGGAAAAGGCGGCTTCGTATTTGCGCCAAAACTATCGCAGCGCGATCACGTACCCGGCATTAGGGGAAGCGCTTCATTTCCATCCGACTTACATTTCCCGCTGCATGAAGCAAGTGTTCGGCTGCACGCCGTTGGAATACCTTGTCTATTATCGTCTGGAGCAGGCCAAGCGAATGCTGATGAACACCGACATGCCGATCGGGCGCATTGCCGAGGAGGTCGGATTTGAAAACAGCTCTTATTTCACGAGATGCTTTCACCGGATCGAACGGATGACGCCCCGCCAATTCCGGAAGCAGTTCAGGTTCTGACGGCGATCCGCCCGCCATTTTGGAGAAAAGAGGGTCGATTCATGAGAATCGGTTGGCTTGTTGCTTTTTTAAGTTGTTTTGTATTATTGATCGTATGTACATCCCCGCCAAAGGCTTCCTCCCTGCTAGATTCGTTACAGTCGGAAGGCATCGAAATGAGCGCGGCGCTACCGGCCAAAGCAAGCGATCTTAACGGAACGGAACCTGAAGCTTACCGGTTGGACAATGAAGAGTGGATTGCCGTTTATGACTTCGGTTCCGAGCGAAAAATGGAGCTTGGGTACCAGCGATTCCGGGAGCATCAACAGGTTCTCAGTTCCCACGCTCCTCTCGTTTATAAAGCGGCCCCCTATCTCGTGCTCTACTATTACAATGCATCATCCGCGACCCAAACGGCCAAACCGTCGGAAACAAAATATGGCGAGAAGATTCAAAAAGCCGTCTCCTCCCGCTTCTTTAAGCCGGACTGATCCGCTTGTTGCTTTCATCCGGTTCCGCTCATCCGGATCCGCTTGTTGCTTTCATCCGGCCAACTTTTTCGCTTAAGCAGCCGCCGTATTAAGAAAAACCTGGCGGAAGATCGCCGCCAGTTCCTTTG
>JAWLCZ010000053.1:0-21141 GCA_041686835.1 Paenibacillaceae bacterium
TCGGCAGCATCGGAAACAGCATGCGCAAAAAATCGATCGTGTCCCGCGCCCGGCCGTGAAAAAGCGGCATACCGCACTGCTTCAGCGCCCGCTGCATAAAGGCCAAATCGAAGGCGACATTGTGGCCGACGACGATGCAATCGTTCAGCTTCTCGTATAACTGCGGCATGATTTCGCTTATTTCCGGCGCGTCGCGCACCGTATGATCATCTATTCCGGTAAGCTGGGCAATGAACGCCGGAATCGGTTTGGAAGGCTTCACATAAGCCGAATATTGGTCTTTTATTTCAAGGTCATGATCGATAATCGCAAGTCCGACCTGAATAATCTCATCGTCGTGCTGATTGCCGGTCGTTTCGAAATCCAAAACCGCAAATTTCATCTTTCGCTTTTCAATCCCTTCAAAATGCAACCCGGTTTCTCTTTAAGCATACCAAACAATGATTGCAAAAGGGAATAAAAAGTTACTTTTCATGCCCGCGTCTCAAGCCGTATTGCAGTTCGCCTTCGTTACGCAGGCATACCTCCATGTTGATGATGGGATCGCAAAGGGACGGATCAGTTTCGTGGGCGGCCCGGAAATATTCCAAAGCTTTTTCAATATTGCGGTGAAGCATCTGGATGCAGCCCATCGCATTGAGCGAAATGGCTTTGATTTTCGCATTTTCCGTTAACGGGACGAGAAATTGGAAATGACGGTACGCCTCGCTGTCGTTGCCGATGGTCAAATATCCGAGGGCAAGATACAGCCTGGCCAGCAAAAAATCGGGGCAAACCCGGACAACATGCTCAAAATGCCGGATCGCTTCATCAAACATATAAAGTTGGAAATATCCTTTTCCTTTTTCAAAAGATTCCAGTCCGTATGCGGCGGAATCGTCAGCAGCGGAAAGAGTTGCGTGCGGTTGATGCGGATGCGGATGCGGCTTCGCCGCTCCGCCGGTAAACTTCTCCATTTTTTCTTCGAAACGGATCCATTCTTCTATAATTTCCACGCTCATCGATTTCAGCACGTCCAATTGCTCCGTCAATTCGTGCTTTTTCACGCCGGCGGCCGCCGGGTACTGCGCGATAATATCGTCCAACACTTCATGCATCGTGGCAAACAACTGCTTGAACATGGCGCATTCCCACCTTTAGCATGGAGTTTTACCTCAAGTTAACCTCATTCTTTGTTAAGGCCGCCGGTTTCATTCGTCGTTCCATCGATTACATAAACGATAGCGTCTTTTTAAACCGTTGCATGAATTTCTTCAGACAGCATATTCACTACTTTATTGTCAGCCCCCATAATCGCCACTCGCGGTTTGTGGCGTTTCGCCTCATCGTCGGTCATCATCGCGTAAGATATAATAATGACGATGTCTCCCGGCTGCACAAGGCGCGCCGCCGCCCCGTTGAGACATATGACTCCCGAGCCGCGCGGACCGGGAATGACATACGTTTCAAACCGTGCGCCGTTGTTATTGTTTACAATCTGAACTTTTTCGTTCGGCAAAATATCGACAAGCTCCATCAAATCTTCGTCAATCGTAATGCTTCCGACATAGTTCAAATTCGCCTCGGTTACCGTGGCGCGGTGGATTTTCGATTTCATCATCGTTCTGAACAAAGCCGGCACCTCCTTTTTTTCAATGTGAAAATGCGGTTATCGATTAAGCGCGTGCCGCCGAATTTGACCGCAAGCGCCGCGATGATTTCCCCGTGAAAATCGCGGACCGGGCCTGCAACCGGCGTGAGCGCCGGGTACGTCAGCACTTCGGCGTAATTGACGGCGGCGAGCGGAGCGTTGTCCGCAATATACCGGCGCAATCCGTCCTGCAGCTTTTCGAACGTCATCCCATCCTCTTTCAGCCAATCGTCGAGACGGGTTAACGCCTGGTACAACACGACGGCTTGTTTCCGCTCCTCGGGAGAAAGCCTTACGTTGCGCGAGCTCATCGCCAGTCCGTCCGCTTCGCGCAGCGTCGGGCAGCGGACAATTTCCACGTTCATGTTCAAATCGAAAACAAATTGTTCGATGACGGCTACCTGCTGCGCATCTTTCATCCCGAAATACGCCTTGTCCGGCTCCACGATGTGAAACAGCTTCGTCACGACCGTCGCCACGCCGTCAAAATGGCCGGGCCTGGACGCGCCGCACAGCCGGTCCGTAATGCCGGAAACGACGACTTTCGTCCGGGTCGGCTGCGGATACATCTCGCCCGCCTCCGGCAAAAACACGATGTCCACGCCCGCCTGTTCGGCTATACGCAAGTCCCGTTCCGTATCGCGCGGGTAAGTTTCGTAATCCTCATTCGGCCCGAACTGCAGCGGATTCACGAAGATGCTCAACACGACCGTGCCGCACTGGCTGCGCGCCGCCTCGATAAGGCTGACGTGCCCCTCGTGCAAATATCCCATCGTCGGGACCAGTCCGACTTTTTCTCCTTCTTTGCTTCGGCGCATCGCCGATACGGTTTGCCGCAGTTCGCTTATGTTTTTGATCACTTTCATCGTTCGTTTACGCTCCCGTTCTGTTACTTTCCGTACAAGTATCCGAGCAAATCTTCGTCCACTTTGAACGCGTGTTCTTCTTCCGGATAAGCGCGCCGCTTCACATCCTGGACGTAACTGCGGATCGCTCCGCGCATCTGTTCGCCGATGTCGGCGTACGCTTTGACGAATTTTTTGGGCGTAATATGGGAACCGTACTGCAGCACATCGTGAAATACGAGCACCTGCCCATCGCAATGTCTTCCCGCGCCGATGCCGATCGTCGGAATGGAAAGCTGCTTCGTTATCCATTCCGCGAGTTCTTCGGTAACGAGTTCAAGAACGATGGCGAACGCGCCGGCTTGTTCCAGCGCTTTGGCATCTTCTAGCAGTTTGTCCGCCTGCACTGCGTTTTTTCCTTGCACCTTGTACCCGCCCAATTGGTAAACTGACTGCGGCGTGAAGCCAATATGTCCCATGACCGGCACGCCCGCGTTCACGCACGCCTCTACCGCCGCCGCAATCCCGGCCCCGCCTTCCATTTTTACGGCGTTGGCCAGCCCTTCACGCATAATGCGCCCCGCGTTGTTCAGCGTTTGATCGAGGCTGCCGTGATAGGTCATAAAAGGCATGTCGGTGACGACGAAGGCGGAGGAAACCGCCCTGGTCACCGCACGCGTATGGTATATCATATCGTCAATCGTGACGGGCAAAGTGGTATCGTAACCGAGCACGACGTTGCCGAGCGAATCGCCCACCAGAATGACGTCAACCCCCGCTTCTTCGGCAATCGCGGCTGACGGATAGTCGTAAGCCGTTATCATCGATATCGGGATTCCATCCTGTTTCATTTTTTTCAATTTCGCAGTCGTCATTTTTTTCCGTTGGTCCATAACCAAGACCTCCCGCAATGGCAAGAAATGAAAAAGAAAAATAAAAAAACCTTTCAGCCGAAACTAAAAGGCGCGCGAAACAAAAAGAATCCATCCAACCAATGATCCTTCTGTCTCGGTCCTTTCGGCTCAGAGCAGAATCCAACATGACGGACAACAATGATTCGGTTATCGGTATAAATCCGCAACGGCTTGATCGGAGTGCGGTTCTTCCGATACCACCTCCTTGCCTTTATTATATCAAATGCGGTTTCATTCTACACTATATATTTGCGGGATAAATTTCCACATCGCCCGAATACATTTTCACTTTTTGCCCGTCCGCCAACCGGATGATGAGCGCGCCGAGATCATCGATCGACTCGGCGAAGCCTTCCACCGTTCCTTTGGACGAATGGACGCGAACCGGCCGATGGAGAGAAACGTTCAACGCTTCCCACATGAGGCGTATCGGAGCAAAGCCCTGGTCGTGATACAGATCGTACAAATGCTCGAACTGCTCCAAAAAACAGCAAATCAGCTTTTCCCGATCGACGATTTTGCCGCTTTCGATAAACAGGGACGTCGCCTTGTCCCGCAACTCTTCCGGATAATCGTCCGGTGCAAGGTTCGCGCTGACGCCTATACCGGCGATGGCATACTTGAGCCGCTCGTCTTCGGCGTTGGACTCAAGCAATATGCCGCTCACTTTCTTGCCGCCGACGAGCAGGTCGTTCGGCCACTTGATGCCGGCCTGCACGTTTGCCGCCATGCCAATGGAACGGCATAGCGCGACGGCAAGCAGCAGCGTCAACTGCGGGCTGAAATGAAGCGGGATGCGCGGCTTAAGCACGAGGCTCATCCAAATCCCTTTGCCTGGAGGAGAGTGCCATTTCCTTCCCATTCTGCCCCGGCCGGCGAACTGCTCCTCGGCGATAACGAGCGTCCCTTCGGCCGCTCCCTGCCGCACCAGTTCGTGCGCGGCCGTCTGCGTGGAATCGATGCGCTCAAACAGGTGAACGCTCCGTCCCATCACGTTGGTGCGCAGCCCGTCGAGCAGCTTGGACGTATCGATCCGTTCCGGCTTCCGGATTAATCTGTAACCCAAACGGGGAGACGATTCGAATTCATACCCTTCGCCGCGAAGCCGCCGGATATGTTTCCACACCGCGGTCCGGCTGCAGTTCAACAGTTCGCTCAATTTTTCCCCCGATACATACTTGTCCGGGTTTTGCAAAAAAAGTTCTACAATTTTCTCATGCATCGTTTACCATCTCACGCACATATTTATCGGCAAGCTGTAAAAGAGGTTCTTTCCGGTTGGGCACGGACCCTTGCGCCACGTCCGTTAACAATCGTTCCAGGATGCTGCCGACCCACGGCCCCGCTTTCGCGTGAAAGCGCAGAAGATCGGCTCCGGTTACCGCCAATTCCTTAAGCGAATCGATCGCAACCTCCCGCAGCCATTCCTCTCCGTGCCGAATAATAAGAGACTGCCATGCGGGCGGTGTCGGACAACCGCCTGCAGCGGCGGCGGATTGGGCCGCTCTATGTACCGACAACCATTGGCGCAGCGTTTTTTTGCCGAATCGCGCGGCGCCCTCTTTGAACAGCATCTCCCACCGCTTCAACGGAGCCGCTTCACTTCCGGCCGGTTCGCCTGACGCTTCCGCGAGTTCGTCCGCCTTCCGCTCCAGCCATTCATGGAACGTCAGCGGACGGCATATTTGTTCCGCCTTGTTCCGCGGGAACGTTAGCCGCCGCAATGAGAGCCGGGCGTCCTGCGCACTCGTTTCCATAAGACGGAACAACAAAGCCCAGCGCACCACGTTATCCTGTATGCCCTGCAAAGCCTGGAGACACCCGCGTTTTTCCGCATCCCACCTCGCCATAGGCCATCCGGGATCCGTTTTGAAATACTGCATGAGGCCGCTGTCAAGCAGCAGCCTCATCGCTCTGTAAGGAAACGTTCCTTCGATCATTCTCTCCAGCTCGCTGCGTATCCGTTCCATAGCGATATAACGCAGCGCCGGAGCGTTCCAAAGCAGCGCCTCCCAGGTCAGCGGTTCGATCTCAAGCTCGTATTCCGCGGCGAACCGTATGCAGCGCATCATGCGCAGCGCGTCTTCGCGAAACCGTTCGTGCGGGCTGCCCACGCACCGCAGCAGACGGCTGCGGGCATCCGCCAATCCGCCGAAAGGATCGATAACGTTGCCGTCCGCATCCATCGCCATCGCGTTGATGGTAAAATCGCGCCGCTGCAAATCTTCATGAAGATCGTCAATAAATTCCACCTTCTCCGGCCGGCGGAACTGCACGTATCGGGACTCCCGGCGGAACGTCGTCACTTCAAAGGCGCAATGTTCCGTGACGACGGTCACCGTTCCGTGCTTCAGTCCGGTCGGGACGGTATGCGGAAACAGCGCCGCAACTTGTTCGGGCAACGCCGAAGTGGCGATATCGATATCGCGGATCGGCCTGTTCATCATCCGATCGCGGACGTAGCCGCCGACCATATAGGCAGAGTGGCCGTGTTCGGTTAGACGTTTCAGCACCTCGCGCGCTTCTTGCTCCATCATTTCAACCTGCACGTTGATTACCCCGTTTGCCATCCGAGTTCAAACCGTACGTACCGGACGTACGGCTTACTTGTTGCATGCCATGCCGGGAACGCAGGCGAGCGTGCGTCCGAGAACCCGGTAATAGATTTGTTCATACTGTGAAGCGATACGGTCGTTGCAGAACTTGTTTCTCGCCCGTTCGAGACAAGCCTGAGAAAATTGGCTGTACAGCGCCGGGTTCGAAAGCAGGGTGACAACGTAATCGGCCATCCGTTCCGTATCGCCGATTGGAGCGAGAAACCCGGTCTGTCCGTGGCTGATCAATTCGGGAATGCCGCCGGCATTGGAGCCGACCGTCGGAACGCCGCACGCCATCGCTTCCAATGCGACAAGCCCGAAGCTTTCTTTTTCGGAAGGCAGCAGCATGACGTCGGCAAGCGAGACCACTTCCGCCACATCTTCCTGTTTGCCCAAAAAGTACACATGATCCGCCAAATCCAGCTCCTTGACCTTGCTACACGCTTTCGGCAGCTCCGGCCCTTCGCCGACCAGGAGAAGCTTTGCGTTCATCTGTTTCCGCACGTTGGCGAAAATATCGATGACATCGCTTACCCGTTTCACCGGACGAAAGTTGGACATATGCAGCAATATTTTCTCGTGCGGTTTGGCGTATTTGGAGCGCAGATCGGAAACATCGCGCGGATAATAAACCCGTTTATCCACAAAGTTATAGGTAAGATCGATCGGCTTCTCGATCGACAGCAGCTTGCGCGTTTCGCGGATCAAATCTTCCGATACGGCGGTCACCGCGTCGCTTTCGTTGATGCCAAGACGAATCATGCCGCTTAAAGATTCGTCCTGCGCGAGTATCGTTATATCGGTTCCGTGCAGCGTCGTCACCACTTTCAAATGCGGGCCCACCATCTGTTTGGCCAGGAAAGCGCAGACGGCGTGGGGAATCGCATAATGCACATGCAGCAGATCGAGCTGCTGCATTTCCGCCACCTGGGCAAGCTTGCTCGCCAGCGACAAATCATAAGGAGGGTAACGGAAGACGTAGTAATCGTTCACTTCCACCTCATGATAATAAATATTTTTGTGGAATTTTCCAAGCCGAAAAGGCACGCTGTGCGTTATAAAATGAACCTCGTGGCCGCGTTCCGCCAGCAGTTTGCCCAGTTCGGTGGCGACCACTCCCGATCCGCCCAACGTCGGATAGCAAGTAATGCCGATTTTTAACGCATGGTTCACATTCGTTCCTCCCCATCTGCAGTATTCCCGCATCAAAACCCTATATTATATTTCATCTTCGCTTAAAATAGGTTAACGAGATAAGGCAGCTTGCTCGCAAACCCTTCGGCGTAGCCGAGCAGCTTCGCCTGTCCAAGCGCCCGGTCCCTGGCTTCGACGCGCTCGACGTAACCCTGGTTGAGCGGAGTATGGACGTAATCCTTTTCCGCGGATGCGGGTTCGAACTGGCTGCGGTAAGCGCGCAGCGCGGCGATTTTGCTCCCGTAATGCTCCGTCACGTCGACAATCAAATCGGCTTCCGCCATGTCGTTAATAAAGTAAAAAAACAGCTGATCCACCGTATGCGCCGGCACATCCGGCAAATATTTGCGCAGCTTGGCGTTGAACACCGCCTCCTGCACCAAGCGGCTGCACATGACGTGATCCGGATGGCGATCGCGCCAATAGGGCGCAAACACGAGACGGGGACGAAATTTCCGAATTTCAAGCACGATCGGATCGATATGCTCCCTGCAGAGGCGAAGGCCGCGATCCGGCAATCCCAGGTTCGTGCGAACTTCCAGACCTAACACTTTCGCCGCGTCTTCCGCTTCCTTTTGGCGCGTTTCCACCGTGCCGTTCGATGACATTTCGGCATAGGTCAAATCACAAATTCCAACCGCATATCCCGCATGCGTATGCTTTTTAATCGACGCGCCCATGCCGATTTCGGCATCGTCGGGATGCGCGCCGAATATCAATATATCCAGCGTCCCGGTCATTATCGTTCCCCCGGCTTATATTTATGGACAATTTCTCTCCAGGCAAAATCGCCGCGGTCAAGCGCTTTCACCAATATTTCCGCGGTCGCGATATTCGTCGCTACGGGAATGCCCTGCACGTCGCATAAACGGAGCAGCGCGATAATGTCCGGCTCATGCGGCTGGGCCATGAGAGGATCGCGCAAAAAGATGAGCAAATCCATTTCGTTCTGGGCGACCAGCGCGCCGATCTGCTGATCGCCGCCGAGCGGCCCGGACATGAAACGGTGCACCTGAAGGTTGGTCTGTTCCATGATTTTTGCGCCGGTCGTCCCGGTGGCATAGAGCCGGTGTCCGGAAAACACGCGCTCGTAAGCAATAACAAAATTGACCATTTCTTCTTTTTTTCGATCGTGGGCTATGAGAGCGATATTCATGACGTCTCCTCTCCTGGACATCGTCAATCCATGAAATGTTCGAATCCGTAAACGATGCCGGTTACGTTCATCACTTTCTTGATCGCGACATTGACGCCCGGCATGTAACCGGCCCTGTCGTACGAATCGTGGCGAATTTTCAGCGTCTGGCCGAATGCGCCGAAAATGACTTCCTGCTGCGCAAAAATACCGGGCAGCCTGACGCTGTGAATTCTAAAACCATTATAATATCCGCCGCGCGAACCCTCAATCGTTTCCTCTTCGTTCGGATTCCCCTGCCGCAGCTCCCGGCGGTTCTTCGATATCCATTCCGCCGTTTTGACGGACGTGCCGGACGGCGCGTCCAGCTTTTGATCGCCGTGGTATTCGATGATCTCCAGATGAGGGAAATATTTGGCCGCTTCCGCCGCAAATTTCATCATCAGTATGGCGCCGATGGAAAAATTGGGGGCGATTAAACCTCCGATCCCCTGTTCGCGGCAAAGCTTGTCCAGCTCTTCAATGTCCCCGGGTGTCAAACCGGTCGTTCCGACAATCGGCCTTACTTTGTGTTGAATGGCGGTCTTCGTATTGTAAACAACGGATTGCGGCGTAGTGAAATCAACTAGCACATCCGGCGAGCCGGTCAGGATCGCCTGTTCCAAATCGTTTTGCACCGTTACGCCGCAGGCGTCCAACCCGACCATGCGTCCGGCGTCCATCCCTTCGGACGAACGGCCGATAGCGGCAACCAGCCGCAACTCGGGATCGTTCAGCACCATTTTTACGACTTCCCGTCCCATTCTGCCTCCGGCTCCCGCTACAGCCACTTTTATTTCACTCATAACGATTCTCCTTCTTGTCTGCTGGTCTAATTGGATTACGACCACAAATAGGTCTTCAATTTTGTCTTGTACTCGGCTATGATGTTTCCGGCCGTCTCATGCCCGGGATTCAATTTCAGCACTTCGTTCATCGCTTCGATCCCCGGACCGTATTCCTCCAATGCGCCATACGCCATGCCGAGCAAAAAGAACGCCTCGGCGGCAAGCGGATCGAGCGTGACGGCCTTTTTGAGCAGCGATACGGCGAGATGAAGCTGAACCGGCGATTGCTGAAAGCATTTTTCCGCCGTTTGCACCAACTCTTTCGCTCTCAGGTTTTGCAGGTGAAACTTATATTCTTTACGGCCGGGATCCAGTTGAACGGCAGCTTCCGCCTGCCCTAGCGCCTTGCTTAATTTGCCGCTTCTCGCATAGGTGATCGACAGCTTGTAATGATAGGCAGCGTTGTCCGGATCACGCGCGATCGCCTGCTCAAACCATTCAATGGCCCGTTCGAAATCATGTGCCAAAATCGATTGGTACGCTTTCCGGATTTGTTGTTCCCCGTCCATCTGCCCATCCTCCCTTCTACTGCAAAGGTGATGGTACAGCATATGAACGTCAGTTGTTTTCGGTGTTGACTTTTGTCCAACGGTCGGCGTCCCGTGTTTGAAATTTGTGCATCACTTTGTCGTGGGCTTCGGTTAAATCGATGCCGAGCGAATTTGCAAAGCATATCGTAATAAAAAGGATATCCCCCAGTTCCAGTTCAATGGAATTTTCCGCTTCCGTCGGTTTTTTCGGCTTCTCCCCGAAACGGTGGTTCACTTCCCGCGACAGTTCGCCTACTTCTTCCGTCATGCGGGCCAGCATCGCCAGCGGGCTGAAATATCCTTCCTTGAATTGCGAAATGTAACGGTCGACTTCCTGCTGCATTTCCTTCAATGTTTTATCCGGCATACGGTACTCCTTTCTCTCCTGTTCGGTGCGGATAGGCCTTACATTTCTAAATTACATGGTAACGCAATCGATTGTTGAAAACAAATCATTTTTTAACCGCGACCGGGTCAGGAAGGATAATAAATCAGCGTAAGAAATTTGACGGGGCGGTTTCCCCTGTTGACATACCAGTGCGGCAAATCTCCGTTGAAACGGATAGCGTTTCCTTCCTGCACCTCGAACGTTTCGTCCTGAACCGTAACCCGCAGCTCTCCGCTTACGGCGAATACGTATTCTTCGACCCCTTCATTATGCGGTTCGGATTCATGGGTGCACCCCGCGGAAAGCTCCACCAAATAGATTTCAAACCGTTTGTTCTGGTCAAATGGAAACAGCGGGTAAGAGCGAAATTGTCCGTTATTTTCCTCAAAAGGCGTCAACTCGTCGATCCGGACGACGGAAACCGATTTGGGTTCTTCTTCGATGAGCGAAGTGAAGGAAATATGAAGCCCGTTGACGATTTTCCAGAGCACGGAAATGGTCGGATTGGATTCCCCCCGTTCGATTTGGCCGAGCATCGCCTTGCTTACGCCGGTCAGTTCGGAAACGCGATCCAGGCTGAGCGATCGGTTTTTTCGAATAGCAAGCAAATTTCTGCCGATTTTTTTATGAATGGGTTCCATCATAGCCTCCCGAAACTAAGCTAAACATCATTATAGCACCCGTTTGTCCTGATTGTGAAACGATTTTGGCATGCTTATCCATTATAATGCACAAATAACCACTATACTATGTACAATATAGCGTACATATGTATAATATATTGTATAAACATCCAAGGCGGTGGTTCACAATGAGCAGGAAAATGTACGCTTTAGTCAAGGAACGAAAAGCGCCGGGTGCCGATTTCAAACAAGTGCCGGTTCCGGAATGCGGACCCGATGAGGTGTTGGTTCGCGTCAGAGCGTCATCGATATGCGGAACGGACCTGCATATTTACAATTGGGACGCCTGGGCTGAAAGCGCTGTGAAGCCTCCGAATATTATCGGGCATGAGTTCTCGGGCGTCGTCGAGCAGGTCGGAGAGCGGGTCCATAACGTCAGCGTCGGCGATCATGTATCTGCGGAAGGCCATATCGTGTGCGGCGTATGTCGGGCATGCCGCACGGGAAATGCCCACGTTTGCCCGCACACCCGTTCCATCGGCATTAACGCGCCGGGCTGTTTTGCCGAATACATTGCGGTGCGTGCCGGCAACGTCATTCATAACCGGCCCGATCTGCCGTTTGAAATCGCTTGCCTGCAAGATCCGCTCGGCAATGCGGTGCAGGCGGTGCTGGCCGGCGATATCGTCGGAAAATCGGTGGCCGTCATCGGCGCGGGACCGATCGGACTGATGGCGATCGCCGTCGCCAAAGCGTGCGGAGCGGGCACCGTATTCGCGGTCGATGTCAACGGGCTCCGGCTGGAGCTGGCCAAGCGGCTCGGAGCGGACGTATGCATCAACAATGGCGCGGGTTCGATGGATGAGACGCTGATAGAAGCTACCAGCGGAGAAGGGGTCGATGTCATTCTCGAGATGTCCGGCCACCCCGCCGCCATCCGCGCCGGATTTGAAGCGGCGGCAAACGGTGGACGGATATCGCTGCTTGGCATTCCGGCAAAGGAAGTTTCGCTGGATTTGAACCGTCATATCATATTTAAAGGGTTGCGTGTTTGCGGCATTACCGGAAGACGCATGTACGACACCTGGTACCAGATGAAAGGACTGCTCGATCTTGGGCGGATTGATCTTTCCCCGCTCGTCACGCACAAATTTTCGCCGGATCGCTTTGAAGAAGCGTTTGCGCTGATGCGGTCGGGCCAATGCGGGAAAGTCGTTTTCATTCATGATTCCATGTAATTTCCGTAAGGAGGGTTTACAATGGCAAACTTCAATCGATTGCAAGAAGAGCTCGAACAGTTGAAACAAGACGGCCGGTACCGTCCGCTGACGGTGTGGGAGAGCGGTTCCGGCACATGGATGGAGCTGGGCGGCCGGAAAATATTGCAGATGTGCTCCAACAACTATTTGGGGTTGGCAGGCCACCCTCGCTTGCGGCAGGCGGCAATCGAGGCGATTGCCAAATACGGGGCGGGCAGCGGATCGGTAAGGACGATTTCGGGAACGCTCGACATCCACGATCGGTTGGAAACGGAACTGGCGGCGTTCAAGGGCACGGAAGCGGCGCTCGTTTTTCAGTCCGGGTTTGCGACAAATCAGGGCATATTGTCTTCTCTGCTCGGCCCTGACGATGTCGTCATCAGCGACGAGCTGAACCACGCTTCCATCATTGACGGAATCCGTCTGACGAAGGCGCACCGCAAAATATACGCCCACAAAAATATGGATGAGCTGGAAGCGCGCCTGAAGGAAAGCCGGCATTTCAGGCAGCGCCTTGTCGTTACCGACGGCGTATTCAGCATGGACGGCGATATCGCTCCGCTTCCCGATATCGTGGAGCTTGCGGAGAAGTACGATGCGCTCGTTTATGTGGACGATGCGCACGCCAGCGGCGTGCTGGGGCGGAACGGCAAAGGATCGGCCGACCATTTCAACCTTCACGGCCGCGTCCATATTCAGGTGGGAACGCTGTCCAAAGCGATTGGCGTCATCGGCGGCTACATGGCCGGGCCTCAAGTGCTGAAAAATTACCTGATTCAGAAAGCGAGGTCGTTTCTGTTCAGCACGTCGCCTACTCCGGCCTCCGCAGCCGCCTGTTTGGCCGCCATCGAAATATTGAAGAAGAGCCCCGAACGGATGGAACGGTTGTGGGAGAACACGAACTATTTTCGCGATAACTTAAGAAAACAGGGCTTCGACACGGGAGAAAGCGAAACGCCCATTATTCCGATCATCATCGGCGAGCCGGCCAAAACGATGCGGTTTTCCGACCATTTGCTTGCCGAAGGCATTTTCGCCCAAGGGATTGTATATCCGACGGTGGCGATGGACAAAGGTCGCATTCGGCTCATCGTAACGGCGGACCATACGAAGGATGATTTGGATTTCGCTTTGGACCGGCTGAAGAAAGTCGGCGCGCAGTTCGGTCTGGTTTAACGCTCGGCATCATGTTTTGACTGAAAAAGGAAAAGCTAAGAGAAGCTGCTTTAAAGGAGGAATGGAGCGATGCAGGAAGATCGCGCGGAAAAGAAGGCTGGACTTCACCATACGGTCCCGATTATGCTGGGGACGGCCGTTTACGCTTTCGGGCTCCATTACTTCGTCATTCCGAACGAGCTGATGGAGGGCGGGCTTACCGGAATCGCGCTGCTTTTGAATTACTCCCTGGGCCTCCCTCCGTCCGCTACTACGCTCGCTCTGAACGTCCCGCTCTTTTTCGCCGGTTGGAAAGTGCTGGGCCGGCATGCGATGATGTATACGATAATGGGCACTGTTTCGCTTTCGTTTTTTTTATGGGTGATGGAGCTGTTGATTCGTTGGCAGTGGATCGTCCCGTTCCGCACGGAAAAGGACTATTTTCTCGCCACCTTGTATGCGGGAGTTTCGCTCGGCACGGGGCTGGGCATCGTTTTCCGCTATGGCGGCACGACCGGCGGCACCGACATCATCGCCAGACTGGGGCACAAACTGAAGGGATGGAGCGTCGGGCAGGTCATTTTATTTCTCGACACGTTCGTTATCGCGGCGTCTCTGTTGTACATTCCGAAAGAAAAAGTGCTGTATACGCTCGTCGCCGTATTCATCGCGTCCAGGGTGATTGATTTTATCCAGGAAGGCGCCTATGCGGCCAAATCGTTCACCATCGTTTCGGACAAGGGGGCCGAATTGGCGGAAAAGATTACACGGGAAATGGAGCACGGCGTCACCCTGTTCCCAGCAAAAGGCGCCTACTCCCAGCAGCTTAAAGAGGTCGTCTACTGCGTCGTATACCGGCACGAAGTGCGAAAATTAAAAACTCTCGTCCGATCCGTCGATCCGAGAGCTTTTATGATCATCGACGAAGTTCACGATGTGGTCGGCGAAGGCTTTAAAAGCGAGTAATAACGACAGACTCCGCTTTATTGTCCTTTCGGCGGCTGTTTGGGCACGATGACGTAATCCCGTCCATACCTGAATTTCCGCCAAGCGACATAGACGAGCGCGCAGAAGATCACGGTCCCGATGCCGAGCGACCATCCGACCGGCTTTTTACCTTCCACTATCGGCACATAAGCCGCCGCGTCCCGCTTCATGAACAGGTCACGCCATAACGCATCGAATTCGGCTATTCCCGACTCCATCCGATCGTACTTGGCATCAGCCAACTGCTTTTCCATAAACGCGAACAACGAATCGGCCTTCTCGACCTGCCACGGTTCCCTGTTGATCAGGACGGACGGACGAATGATCTGATAATGCTCCCGCATCCGATCGAAAGCGTCCTTGGCTTTTGCGGCGTTCTTGTCGGTTGCGGCGGAACGCAGGCTTTTCATATCTTCGTTCAGCACTTTATAATATTGCAGCCACATCGGCTCGTTCGCATGGGTCAGCGCATCGGCGGCAAGACGTATCTTCGCCGCGGCGACCTTTCCGTCTTTCATGGAAAATTGAACCGCGTTAAACACCCGTTTCGCCGAAACGATGGAATCGGTAAGCGCGTCGACGCCTTCTATCGAAGCAATGCCTTCGAAGCGTATTCCGGTCATCAGGTCGCCGAGCTGAATCAGGCGGTTTCTGGCCGCGACGATGTCCCCGGCGTTAACCTTGTCGTACATGTCCTCGGCAGCCCGATTGAACGTTTCGAGCTTGCGTTGTTGCTCATCGTTGACGGCCGCTTGCGGGCTGCTTGCGCCTTTATCCGTTACGCCGCAGCCGGCGAGTAACGAAACGAGCAGGAGAACGGCGGCCGCCCCTATGCCTAATCGTGCAGCAGCATGATAAAACATCGGACATCCCTCCTCAAAACCATATGTATGGAAGGATGTCCAAGATTAGACCTGCTGCCGGAAAAAAATGATCATCCGCCTGCCCGCCTGCCCGCCGGCCGTTTTCTCAACCCGTAAACGAGCCCTATCGTCACGACGCTTAAGGCAAACGTGAATATCCGAATGGCGTTCAGATCGTCGTTCAGGACGTCGGGAAGCCACGGAAACACTTGAAAATGATAGTCGACATAATCGTTGCTTAACATCCATGCGGACGCAACGGCAAGATGGCGCGCGCGAAACGTATAAAAGCTCAGGAACAACAGCGCCTCTGCCGCCATCGCCAGATGAGAGGCGATAAGCATCCAGTGCTCCCAATATAACGGGTCGCCCTGCAGAGCGCCGAGAACGATCATGACAACCGCCCATATGCCGTATTTGACGGAAGTGACGGCTGCCAGCGCCTCCACTGCGGCGCGAAACGCGGAAGCGGCACCGTGATCGGGACGGGGCGGCCGCTTCGTACAGTCATACAACAAATAAAGAACCGATACCGTGAAGAACAGGCTGGCGGTCGGGCTGTCCGGCACAAAGGGAACAAGCCATGCCGGCATTTCCCGCCAAGTATAGGCAATCTGCTCCGCGTACCAATCGTATCCGTATATTGTGCCGAGCAGGTTCGCCAAGAACAGTGCCCACAGAAGATAGCGGTTTGTCAAAATCATCCCGCTCCAATGATGGAACAACGACCGGCCGGTTGTCATCAGGACCGCTCCTTTCGCATAGAATAAGAAACCTGACTAACAAAAATCCGGCCGCTGCAGGCCGGATTCGTTCAAGTCCATTATAGCGGGCGATTGTTACTCCGCTTTTTTCTGCTTCGCCAGCCAATCGGCCAGCGCGTTGATGTCCGCATCGGTCAAACCCGCTTTAATGTTTGCGTCATACTGTGCGGGCATATTGCCTTTGCCTTCTTTGATCACTTTCATAATCTCGTCTTTGGACAAGATGTCCCCGATTCCGCGAAGCGCCGGGACGGCCGGTGGCATTCCTTTCAAGTCCGCGGCGTGGCACTGCACGCAAGTCGCCTTTTTGTAAATTTCCGCCGCGGGATCGTCGGCGGCCACAATCGGAACGACAGCCGGTTTCTTGGCCGCTCCGCCCTTATTTTCTTCTTTCCCTTCCTTCATTTTGCGTTCTCTCTCGATGTGCTCGGGAATGATGCCTTTCGCCGCCAGCTCATGCTGGTAATGCGTCCAGGAAACGATCGTCAGGTACGATATGGCGAAGAGCGTCGTGAACATGAGCAGAGACGCGATCGGACGCTTGTAAAATCTTCTTTCTTTTCCCGTATCGAGAAAAGGCGCCAACGTTAACGCGCCGAACGCGATACCGGGAACGACCACGGTGCCGAGCACCACATACTGATCGGAAGTGTAAGGGTACTTTAGCAGCTGATAAAGAAATAAAAAGTACCAGTCCGGCATCGGAATGAACGCCGTGTTCGTCGGGTCCGCAGGATAGCCTAGCGGAGCCGGTTCGGACATGGTCAGCACAAGGAAGCCGAAAAGGAATACGACGGCGACCATCCATTCTTTCAACAGGAAGTTCGGCCAAAACGCCTCGGATTTTCCCGGATAAGCCGAATAATCCTGGGGAACGTAAACCTTCGTATTTTTGCGTACACGCGAATCTCCGACATAGATTACTTTCTCGTCTGATTTATGATCGTGCGCCACACCATGTTCCTCCTTTCATCTTATAGCGGTCCCGAAATGCCTTGCCTGCGGATCATGAGAAAGTGTGCGCCCAGCAAGCCAAGCAGTGCACCGGGCAAGAAGAACACGTGGATCGCGAAGAAACGCGTCAACGTCTGCGCGCCGACGATGTCCCCGCCCTGCAAAAATGTTTTGATGTAATCGCCGATGAAAGGCACGGAAGCGGCAATTTGAATGCCGACTTTGGTGGCGAAATAAGCTTTATTGTCCCAAGGAAGCAAGTATCCCGTAAAGCCGAGACCGAGCATGACCATGAAGATCAGCATCCCCACAACCCAGTTCATCTCGCGCGGGTGTTTGTACGACCCGGTAAAGAAAACGCGCAGGGTATGTAGGAACATCATGACGATAACGAGGCTCGCTCCCCAGTGGTGCATGCCGCGTACGATTACGCCGAACGCGACTTTATGCTGCAAGTAGTCGACACTCGCATACGCGTTGATGATATCCGGAACATAATACATCGTCAAAAACATGCCTGATAAAATTTGGATGACCGTTATGAAAAACGTCAATCCGCCGAAACAGTAGACGAAAGCGGAAAAATGGTGGGCCGGATTGACATGCTCGGGCACCTCGTGATCCGCGACGTCTCTCCACATCGGCGTTATATCCAGACGTTCGTCAATCCAGTTATATACCTTCTGAAACATCCGATGGATACGCCTCCTTATGCTTTCACTCTCGTATTCGGTTTAATTTTCCCCAAATAAACGAAGCCGTTTTCTACTTTCACATCGTACTCATCGAGCGGCAGAGGCGCGACAGCCAGATTTTTCCCGTCTTTGGTGTAATGAGCGCCGTGGCACGGGCAAAAATACTGGTTCGGCAGCGACGGATTCCCGTTCCAGTTCACCGTACAGCCCAAATGTTTGCAGACCGGAGACAACGCGAATATTTTGCCGTTCGCATCTTTCGCGATCCAAGCCTGCAGCTCCACATCGCTTTCGTACCAGCCGTCAACCTGATGGTGCGTGAAAGAAAAAGACGTAGGCTCTTCCTTCACTTTGCTTACTTCGACAACCTTGACCCAGTCCGCCGCCCCTTTCGGTTTGAGTACGGGGTCAATCGCAAATCGGATCATCGGGGTCAGCATTCCGGCAGCAAGAAACCCCCCGGTTCCCCCAAGGGTGTAGGTCAAAAATTGACGGCGGGACATTTCGTTCCGGCGTTTCGGGTGCTCTCCCGGCGAATGCATGTTTTCGTTTCTGTGTTCACTCATTTCCTCTTCTACCCCCTTTAGCCAAGCCTATGTAAGTCATTACGACAGTTGTTTTCGCACAGCACACTAGGACATAATTATAATAGCCTACGACATGGGGAGCGTCAAGAATCGGGCGCCTGGATTGGCGGGAAGAAAGAATCACTTTCCCGCAAATGTAATGAAATTGTCACAAACTGTTGCGCTTACCTTATCGTTGTCATTTTAACGCCTTTACATACGCATTTTTCAGTTCTGCGCCTTCCGCCACAACGATTCGACCTTTGCCCCGAACACCGGCTTGTTTTGCGCGCCTTCTTCATCCCGCTCCTGAAGCGAATCGGGGTACAGGAACAGATCGGCAGACGGGAACGTCATGTCCGAAAACGCACGGTCAGCGGCGATAAGGATGACATAGGTAAAGCCGCTTTCTTTTATTTTTTGGCAAATCCGATCAATATATGCAGCAAAGTCCCCTTGCTCGTCCATATAATGAACGGCGGGGTACGTTACGATTCTCCCCTTGTACGCGTTCTCCAGATGCTCCATGGTGTCCCGGAGCCTCTCCAGCGCCTCCGTAACCTGCCACGGCTCTTCTTTGCCCGTCAACCCCGTAAGCGGCAGCAGACACGTGTCGAAGTACGTTTTTAACGGAGCCCACTGCTCCCGGTTGATTTCGCTGAATTTCATGCTTTTCACCCCAGATCAATTATACTCTCCCAATGTACCACAAAAAAAAGACTCATGAAACTTGTTCATTCGTCTTCGTCGATAACAAGATCTTCAATTCATTCGTCAGCTTCCGGAAAGAGACTTTGTCGCCTCTGGCCAGCGCATTGTCGATTTCTCTATACAGCCGCTTTTCTTCAAAGTCGCGAATCGCTTCGTCAAGGACCATTTCCGCTAACAGACCCAGCCTCACTTCATATGCAACGCCCATTTTATCCATCGATATTACCTCCATCGCTCCGGTTCGCTACCCGATGATTACCGGCGACGCCGCAGTCCGTCCCGGCAATGGTTCCGTCTGCTCCTATAAAAAGCATATTCACTGCATCCGTCATCGTTTATGTACAGATGCCCCCTTATTCCCGAATGTGTCATGGCCCATCTTTTCCGTCATCCGCTGTCGGCCGACAAGTCAATCTTGTCTTCTTCGGGGACGTATGTGCCCTGAATGATGCCGCTGCCCAGTTTCGTAATTTGCACCACCGCGCCGGACCGCTCGTCTTCCCCGATGCGGAGCAGACCCAGATGCATCATCATCCGCAGTATTCTTTGCTCCAGAATCGATTCGGCGCTGTCATAGTAAAACGGCTTAATCAGTTTGCACAGCGCTTGTCCCAGCGATTGAACGGTGACCCAGTTCCGCGACAGCCTTTCAATCCAATGGACGAGCGACTGGAGATTGGGGATCGGCCCTTTGTACAGCCTAAGCCAGAACTTGTAAGTGTGCGCGGGATCTTCCCTTTTCTCCTCCAGCACTTTTTCCCTGCCTTTGTCCGTGAGCGTCAGCACCGAATCGGTTTCGGCGATCAAGTGGTTGTAGTAGCAGTAATCGTAAATAAGCGAAAACCGGTTCGGATATTCTTTGAATCTTCTGCCGTAACCGAACCTCCATCCTGTCCGGGTCACGGGTTCTTCTTTGACGGTCAAACGGTCGAGGATTTGTTGGACATGGCGTTTGTACATCGAACCGTCCGCAGCCAGCGCCACTTCCTGGTGGTACAAATAATGAAGAAAGCGGTGGATGTCGTCGGAGAAAATCCGCTGCTCGTCCCGGTAAAAAGCGGGCTCTTCTATCGTCGTCAGATCGGCTTGAAACCGTTTGGCGAGCGCGTCGCCGAACCTTCGTTTCAAATCCTGGGGGATTTGGAACAAATACTTGGTCTGCTGCGAGTAACCGTTGAACAACCATCCGCGTTGTTTGAACACGGCGATCGTATCCCGCGGATTCCTTCCGCCGTCTTCCTCTTTGGCGAATTTGGTCTGCTGCGCGCGAGCAATGAGTTCTTCGAGGCTGAAGGTGTCCCTCTGTTCGAACAAAAGCGAGTTTAAAAACCGCAAATCTTCCATGCTCATACTACAAATATGCCGTTCGAACACTTCATTGCGGTTCAGCGCGGTCAAAATCGATTGGATTAGCTCGTTTTTGGAATGCCCGCTGCATTCGCATTCATAGTTGCTCGCAATTCTGCTCAGCTGCTGAATGTCCGCATAGCTCAGCATGTCTGCCAAATTCATAAAAAGGTACCTCCGGAGTCGTTCGTCTTGAACATGCCCTTTTAGTACCATTATGGGAGAATTATTGAATTTTATTCAAATCATGGTAAAACTTGGGTGTCGCCGTCCAAATGCGCCGTGCAGTTGAACAATTCGCACTCCCAGTCGTTCCGGAGCTTTTTCACAACGGTCAACGAACTGTTTTTTAACGGCGTTTGCGCGTATTTGTCGCCGAATAACGTTCTTAACAGCTGGCGGATGAGTCCGCCGTGCGTTACGACGACAACATTCCCGTGCGGATACCGCGCGCAAAGGTCCATGACGCAGTCTCTCGCCCTTTTTCCGACCGATTCGTCGCTTTCCACGCCGAGCTCAACCGTTTTCCAATGTTCTCCCCATCGCCTGACGCGTTCTTCCAACGTGGTGCCTTCGAGAAGACCGAAGCTTCTTTCCCGGAGCCGCGCATCTTCGTGCACGCGCGAAATTCCTATTTTTCCGGCGACGATTCCCGCCGTTTGCGCCGCGCGGGACAAATCGCTGCTGACGACCGCATCCCATCTGCCGGATTTCAATCGTTCCCCGAGAGCATTCGCCTGTGCGACGCCCGATTCGTGCAGCCCGATGTCCGTTTGTCCCTGCAGCCTTCCTTCCAGATTCCACACCGTCGTTCCGTGCCTGACCAAGCCGATGAGCGTCAACGATCTCTCTCCTTATCGGGAAATTCCAATCTCGACAACCAGTTCATGATGAGCAGAGAGGCGACAAGACCGAGCAGCGAAACGGCCAGCATGTAGTCCGAGTACGAGTGAACAGGCCCCACTTTTAACAGAAGCGGATCGCTTAAACTGGCAACCGTAACGCCTTGAAGCGTTATCGTATCCGACGACTTGGCTCCGGCTTCGCCGAGCGCGCTTTCGACCGGAAGCAGCCCTGCGAAACCCGGTTCCGCCGCT
>JAWLCZ010000054.1:0-21070 GCA_041686835.1 Paenibacillaceae bacterium
AAGACCGAGCTGAAAGGCGAGGTAAACAACCTGGTTCAAGTGTTCGATAATATTATTATCAACGCTATGCAGGCATACGAAGGAGAAAGCGGAAAGATTCGGGGCTTCCAAAGTGTACACCGATTACCGCGAACTGCTGGCCGATCCGGAAATCGACGGCGTCAGCATCTGCACTTGGAACAACACGCACGCCGAGATCAGCATCGCCGCTCTGGAGGCGGGCAAGAACGTGCTCGTGGAAAAACCGCTGTGCAAAACGGTGGAAGAAGCGAAGCGCGTGGAAGAAGCGGTCCGCCGCAGCGGAAAAATATTGCAGGTCGGTTTTGTGCGGCGTTACGCATCCAATACGAACATACTGAAACAATTTATCGACAACGGCGATTTGGGCGAAATTTATTACGCCAAAGCCTCCTGTCTGCGGCGTCTCGGGAACCCCGGCGGCTGGTTTGCCGACAAGGAGCGTTCCGGCGGGGGACCCCTTATCGATCTCGGCGTCCACATCATTGACATTTGCTGGTATTTAATGGGCAGGCCGAAAGTCAAATCGGTAAGCGGCAATACATACAACAGGCTGGGCAACCGCGCCAACGTCAAAAACTTGTCTTTCTACAAAGCGGCCGATTATGACGCAAGCAAAAATACGGTGGAAGATTTGGCCAACGCGCTCATTCGTTTTGAGAACGGCGCATCGCTCATGGTGGACGTTAGCTTTACGCTTCACGCCAAGAAAGACGAGTTGTCGGTCAAACTTTACGGGGATAAAGGCGGAGCGGAGCTGGAGCCCGAACTGAGCTTCGTTCTGGAACAGTACGACACGATCTTGAACGCTTCGCCGCAAGTGAACAATCTGTCGTTCGATTTTGCCGATGCGTTCCAGAATGAAATCGATCATTTCGTAAGCTGCTGTCAAACCGGAGAAACGCCGATCAGTCCCGTGGAAGACGGCGTGGAACTGATGAAAATACTGTGCGGCATCTATGAATCGAGCGAAAAAGGAAGCGAAGTCCGGTTTTAATCCATAAGGAAAGGATGGCGGCAAAATGAAGCTGACGAACAAAATCGGCGTCATTGTGGACAGTTTCGGTGTCGGCGTTCGCGAAGGTTTAAAGAAGGCGAAGGAAGTGGGCGCCGAAGGTGTGCAGATTTACGCCGTTTCCGGCGAGATGGATCCGGCTAACCTGTCTTCTGCGGCACGCAAAGAGCTGAAAGATTACATTGCGTCGCTCGGACTGGAGATTTCCGCGCTTTGCGGCGATCTGGGCGGGCACGGATTCCAGGATCGGGCCGCCAACCCCGCCAAAGTGGAAAAGTCGAAACGCATTCTCGATCTGGCGGTGGAACTCGGCACGAATATCGTGACGACGCATATCGGCATCGTTCCGGACGACGCGAACGGCGCCGTTTACGCGGCGATGCAGGAGGCGTGCGAAGAGCTCGGCCAATATGCCAAAAGCATGAACGCCTACTTCGCCATTGAAACCGGACCGGAAACGGCCGCTCATCTGAAAAGTTTTCTCGATACGCTGAGCACGAACGGAGTGTCGGTCAATTTCGATCCGGCGAATATGGTCATGGTTACGGGAGACGACCCGATACAAGGCGTTCATACGTTGAAGGAGTATATCGTCCATACCCACGTCAAAGACGGGATTCGCTACAGGGAAGTCGATCCGCGCGAAGTGTACGGAGCGCTCGGATACGAACCGATGGATCACGGTAAAATCGCCCAGATGGTTTCGTCCGGCGAAATTTTTAAAGAAGTGCCGCTCGGCGAAGGGGCAGTGGATTTTGACGCTTATTTTGCCGCACTGCAGGAGATTGGTTACACCGGATATTTGACGATTGAACGCGAAGTGGGAGATCAGCCGGAAGCCGATATCCGCAAAGCGGTTCAGTTCATTAAACGTTATCGCTGATTGCAAACGTTGAGCCTGTTTAAAAGGATGACCCGGCAGCAGACATTCCGGACTTTTAGGCAGGCTCTTATTTGTGCAAAAGAGGGGAGCAGACCGGATGAAAATCAGTATAAGCGTATGGAGCGTACACAAATATATGTACGATAAAACTTGGAGCAACGCGGACTTTATCGATTTCGCCGGGACGACGAAAGCGGAAGGCGTCGAGCTGCTGAGCGTGTTTTGGAATCCGGATCACGATATTCCTCGGGTGAAAGACGCTTTGCAGCGAAACGGTTTGCGGCTGGCCTGCTTCGGCGCCTGCAACAATCTGGCTGTCGCCGACGCACAACAACGGCGCGGGCAAATTAAAGACATCACCGATTCGGTCGAAATGGCGAAAGTATTCGGCGCCGATGTCGTCCGCGTATTTTCCGGCGACAAGCCAGAAGACGTAACGTACGAGCAGGCGCGCCAATGGATCATCGAAGGATTGACGGAAGCTTCCGCTTACGCGGAGAAGAAGGGCGTCACCTTATGTCTGGAAAACCACGGGTATTTCGCCGGCAAAGCGGATCAAGTCGTCTCGGTCATTCGGGAAGTCGGTTCCCCGGCGTTGAGAAGCACGTTCGACACCGGCAATTTTCTGCTCGTCGACGAAAATCCTAGCGAAGCGGTGGAAAAATTGAAGCATTGGACCGCGCACGTTCATTTCAAAGATTTTCTGAAGGTCGATGAAAGCTATGAAGGACATGTGTACCGATCGATAGCGGGACATCGTTTTGCGGGGAAAGTCGCCGGGGAAGGCGACGTCGATTTGCGGTACATTTTGACGCAGTTGAAAGCAGCCGGATATGACGGTTGGCTGACTGTCGAATTCGAAGGGGATGAAGAGCAGAAGACCGGCTCCATTCGTTCCATCGATAATTTGGCGGCTATATTGGCGGACATCGATTAATGGCGCGAATGATTAACGGGGTTAACCTTTGCAGGAAGGTTGCCCCCTTTTTTTTGAACGAAAAAAAGGTTTGAGTTCTATGAACGAAAAAATGTTTGAGTTCGTTGAAGCGAAAGTTGTCGGATTCGATATGCCGCGCTACCGTATTCGTCATGCCGATACGTCCAGGGCTCATGGCTCGCCTCGCAACCAAAATTTTGAAAAAAATGTATTGACATCGATTCTCTCAACCATGTAAACTATATGTAAACGTTTGCGTAAACGATTACACCAACATACGAGGTGAAAATGTGGCAAAAGTGACGATTAAGGATGTCGCGGTGGAATCGGGAGTTTCTACGGCGACCGTTTCACGGGTCATCAACAACAGCGGATTTGTAAGCGAGCCGATCAAAGAACGCGTCATGGCCGTCATTCAAAGATTGAACTACCAGCCGAATGCGATTGCCAAAAGCTTAAAGCAGGACAAGACGAAAACGATCGGTGTCGTCGTTCCTGACATTTCGAACGCTTTCTTTATGTCGATATCCAAAGGAATCGAAGATTCCGTGCATGAGGAAGGATATAATCTGTTTATTTGCAGCGGCGACGAAAACCCGCAAAAAGAAGCGCAGCTGCTGCAGCTGTTGTACGAGAAAAGAGTGGACGCGATCGTCCTTGCGACGTCCGGAAAAAATGAGGAAACCGTCGCCCGCATTCAGCAATCCGGTCTTCCGGTCATCCTGATCGACAGGAAAATCGACAAAGAGAACCATCCGTTCGACATGGTAGTCGAAGACAACGTGCAGGGCGCGTACCAGTTGACGAAGCAGCTCATTCAGCAGGGGCACCGGCGCATCGGCGTAATCAACGGTTGTTTGGACGTGAGCACGGGAAGCGACCGCTTTAACGGTTATGCCAAAGCAATGAACGAATTCGCGTTGCCGGTAAACGCCGATCTCGTGTACAACGGTTTGTTTTCCCAAAACGGAGGAGTCCAGGCCGCGCGCTATTTTATGTCGCTCCCGGAGCGGCCGACCGCCATTCTGTCTTTCAACAACCATATGACTTTCGGCGTCCTGCTGGAGTTGACCCGAAGAGGCGTGCGCATTCCCGAGGATGTTACAATCGCCTCCTACGGCGAAGTGGATGCCGCCTTATTGTTGAAACAGCCGGGATTCATCTTCGTCAGCCAGTCCCCTTATGAAATGGGCACGAAGGCGGGGAACATACTGCTTGAGCGGCTTGTGCACAAAAAGGAAGGACCGTTTCAGGAAATTTTCGAGCCGGTGATCAAGCGAATATAGCTGCATTCACATATCCTTTGAAGGAGGTTCCAACAATGGCATCATTTATTCAGAAAGAAAGGTTGAACGGGCGGCTGCCCAAAATCGGCATCAGACCGGTGATTGACGGCAGGCGCGGGGGAATCCGGGAGTCCCTGGAGGAAGTGACGATGGACATGGCGAAATCGGTCGCGAAATTTCTGTCCGAGCATTTGCGCCATTCCAACGGAATGCCGGTGGAATGCGTCGTCGCCGATACATGCATCGGGGGAGTCGCCGAAGCGGCACAAACGGCGGAGAAATTCGCCCGTGAAGGAGTAGGCGTATCGATTACGGTCACGCCGTCCTGGTGCTATCCGACGGAAACGATGGACACGGATCCGACGATTCCGAAAGCGATTTGGGGATTTAACGGCACCGAACGGCCGGGCGCGGTTTACTTGGCCGCGGTACTCGCCGCCCATAACCAAAAAGGTCTGCCGGCGTTCAGCATTTACGGCAAAGACGTGCAGGATATGGGAGATACGTCGCTCCCGGAAGACGTGAAGCAAAAATTGCTGCAGTTTGCCAAGGCGGGTCTGGCCGTAGCGACGATGCGCGGAAAATCGTATTTGTCGATGGGTTCCGTTTCCATGGGGATCGCCGGCTGCATCGTCGACGAAGACTTTTTCCAGGACTATCTCGGGATGCGCAACGAATACGTCGACATGACGGAGTTTGTCCGGAGAATGGACCGGGAAATTTACGACAAGGAAGAATTCGCGAAAGCGCTGCGATGGGTGAAAGAACATTGCAAGGAAGGTCCGGACGTCAACCCGCCGCATTTGCAACGGACAAGGGAACAGAAAGACAAGGACTGGGAAACGGTTGTGAAAATGACGCTCATTGCCAGAGACTTGATGATCGGCAACCCGAAGCTGGCGGAGATGGGATACGGGGAGGAAGCGCTCGGGCACAACGCCATTGCCGCCGGATTTCAGGGACAGAGACAATGGACCGACCATTTTCCGAACGGCGATTTCATGGAAGCGATTCTCAGCTCGTCGTTCGATTGGAACGGCATCAGGGAACCGTTTGTCATTTCCACGGAGAATGACGCGTTAAACGGAATTACGATGCTGTTCGGCCATCTGTTGACGAATGCGGCGCAAATATTTGCCGACGTGCGCACGTATTGGAGTCCCGACGCGGTAAAACGCGTGACGGGCAAGTCGTTGACCGGACTGGCGGAAAACGGCGTCATTCACCTGATCAATTCCGGCCCCGCGGCATTGGACGGCACCGGCCGGCAAACGATTGACGGGCAGCCGGCGATGAAACCGTTCTGGGACATTACGGAGGAAGAAGTCCGGCAATGCCTGGAGGCGACGAGATGGTGTCCTGCGGTGGACTTTTTCCGCGGCGGAGGCTATTCGACCGACTTTTTGACCCGGGGTGGAATGCCGGTGACGATGGCGAGAATCAATCTGATCAAAGGTCTTGGCCCGGTTATGCAAATCGCCGAAGGATATACGGTCGATCTGCCCGAAGACGTTCACGACATTCTGGATCAGCGCTCGAATCCGACGTGGCCGACGACGTGGTTCGTGCCGGTATTGACCGGGGAAGGCGCTTTTAAGGACGTCTATTCCGTCATGAACAACTGGGGTTCCAATCACTGCGCTCTCAGCTATGGACATATCGGCGGCGATCTGATTACGCTGGCATCGATGCTGAGAATTCCGGTCTGCATGCATAATGTGCCTGAGGAAAGAGTGTTCCGGCCGAGTGCATGGAGCGCGTTCGGGGCGGGGGATCCGGTCGGGGCCGACTACCGGGCGTGCGCAAATTTCGGACCTTTGTACGGATAAGCAGTCTGATGCCCTGTTCATATAACGCTTGCCTGGCGATATTTCATTGTCAAGGTATCAGAACGGAACAGGGCATTTTTTCATAATTCAAAAATATCAAACAAAATCCTTGACAATATTTGGAACGTTGTTATACTGAAAGAGTAAACGTTTACGTAAACGGTTTCATTTTTGGCTATTTAGTAAACCATTTTTGAACAGAAAGGGGAAAGTACATATGCAGGGGCCACTTGGGGGGATTTACCAGTTAAGGGATCTGAGAACGAAGCGCATTTCCAGTTACGATACATCGGGAGGAAATGCGGATTTTATCCGAATCGCCGCCGGAGAGACCAAGGACATTGCGGTGATTGAAGGAGCGGGCATCATTAAGCATATTTGGATTACGATCAATACGAAGGATCCGTTTATACGGCGCAACGCAATTATTCGCATGTACTGGGACGGCGAGCAAAATCCGAGTGTGGAATCGCCTTTGGGAGACTTCTTCGGCCAGGGCTGGGGCGAGGAATACAATTTCATCTCCTTGCCTCTGGCGGCGGCGCCATCGAAAGGACGCGCATTGAACTGTTATTTCCCAATGCCTTTTGGCGAAGGCGCCAGGATTACGATTGAGAACGAATCGGACGCAGATATCGACAACTTCTACTATTACGTCGATTATGAGGTTCACCCGAGCATGCCCGCATCCGCAGGCAGATTTCACGCCTGGTGGAACCGCGAAGTGACAGAGGTGCATCCCGGCGAAGGGGAGAACGAATGGTCCTCATTGGGGGAACAGGGGAAAAACCGGACGGACAAAAACAATTACTTGTTCGCCGATATTGAGGGAAAAGGACACTTCGTCGGCATCAATTATTACGTCGACAGCCCGGGACCGATGTGGTACGGCGAGGGCGACGATATGTGGCTCATTGACGGGGAACCGTGGCCCGGATCGCTTCACGGCACCGGGACGGAAGATTTCTTTAACAGCTCATGGTGCCCTAACGAAATTTACCTCCATCCTTACTTCGGCTATGCGAGAATTCCCGACAAGTTGGGATGGATGGGCCGGACGCACTGTTACCGTTATTTTCTCGAGGATCCGATCTACTTTGAAAAGTCGCTTCGCGCCAGCATCGAGCACGGCCACAACAACTGCCTGACGCTTGACATCTCTTCCGTTGCTTACTGGTATCAAACGGAACCGCATAAACCGTTTGCGCCGATTCCCGGCAAACCGCTGCGGGCCAATATGCCGGAAATTACCGTCAAAGATGTTCATTTATGGCGTCACGAATGGCGGAAAGCGATGGGCGGCGGCAAAACGTTATGGGGAAATGAGCATACCGGCAAGTAAAATCTATGTATCTGACAGCATGATGGCGACATGAAATCGCATAGACTATTATGACAACGATGTAAACGATTACACATAGAAAAGCACGAAGACACAAAACCCAAATTTGGCGTGTAAACTATTTTTGATTGTGATGTAAACGTTTACAATATATCCCTCGTCTGGAGGTCAAATGTATGCGAAATGTCGGTAAAAAAATCAGTTGTGTGCTGTTAGCGGTAATGCTGGCGATAGCTGCTTTTCTTGCAGGATGCAGTTCGAACGAAGGGGCCTCGGTTGCCGGAGACTCCGGCAGCCAGGATTCCGGCGGAAAAGATTCCGGCAAAAAAGTGAAGATCACGATGTCGGTATGGGGCATGCCTTGGGAAGACGCGCTTTATAAAGATATCTACATCCCTGAATTCGAGAAGCTGCACCCCGATATCGATGTGGAATTTGTCAATTATACGAACTATTCCGACAAATTGGTTACATTGGCGGCGGGCGGCAATGCCCCGGATGTCATGCGGCAAAATACCGCCGATGTTCCGTTGTACATTTCAAAAGACATGAACCTGGAACTCGATAAGTTTATCGAACGCGATGGCATAGACAGAAGCGACTATGTAGACGCGGTTTGGAAAGCGGTAACGAAGGAAGGAAAGACTTATGCCATGCCGCAGGACGAAAACCTGCACGCCTTATACTACGATCCGAAAGCGTTTGCAGAAGCCGGCATACCGGAACCGGATCATAATTATACGCTGGCTCAGCTGCTGGAAGATGCCAAAAAGCTGACCAAGAAAAACGGCGATCAAGTGGAACGGTACGGTTTCGTGACAGGCTGGAACGCCTGGAATTTCATCAACTATGTGCTCGCATTCGGCGGCTCGTTATGGAGCGAAGACAAACAAACATCGACCATTGGCGGGGAAGGTGCCGTTAAAGCTCTGGAATACTGGAAAAGTTTAATGGTCGACTTCAACCTGACGCCTTATCAGTCCGAAATGGGGCAGTTGGGTCCGGACGTATACTTCCAAACCGGAAAAGCAGCGATGTATATGGACGGCACGTGGATGGCGCCCTCCATTACAAAAGCCGCACCTGATTTCAAGTTTAAGGCGACCAGTTTCCCTGCGGGAACCAGAAAGGTAGTGCGCGGTTCCTCCTGCACGTTCGCCATCTACAAAAATACGAAGCATCCCGAAGCGGCGTGGGAACTGACCAAATTTTTAACGAGCAAGGAAGCTCTCACAAAGTATTGGCAGGTATTGTGGGTTGCCGCACCGGCCAGCTATTCCGCCACAAACAGTGAAAGCTTCAAAAATGTATCCGGATACAAAGGAGATATCCCCGGCATCAAGAGTGAAGAGGAATACAAAGACAAAGTAAGCTGGATTGTCGACACTTTCAACAACAAATGGGACACCCAGGAATGGATCGGCACATACCAGAGCCTGTATTGGACGGAAGTCGACAATGCCATCCAGTCCGTATTGGTTGAAGGATCAACAGTGTCGCCCGCCGATGCTTTGAAAAAGGCGGAAGAAGCCATTAATCAAAACATTAAGAACCAGCAATTGCAATAGAACAGCGGAAGCGGCTCAGACGCGAAATTGCGGCGTGAGCCGCTGCGCAAAGGCTTTGATGTTCAACATGATAACTCTGGAGTTTACTTTTTGATCTGGAGGAAAGCGGTATGCTGGAAAATAGGAAGGGAATCGCTGTTACGCCGGTTTCTATCAGCAGAAATAAGGCGCTAAAAATGCAGCGGATCGTTCCCTGGATCTTTCTTGCTCCAGGTTTGATCGTTATCTTTGTATTCGTTGCGCTGCCGGCGGTATCGGGTATGCTGCTCAGTTTTTTTAAGTATGACGGAATTAAACCGCCCAGTTTTTTCGGGTTGAAAAATTATGCGTTTTTGCTCGAAGATACAATATTGCTCAAATCATTGCTGGTTACTTTATACTATGTAGCCGGCACTATCGTTCCGACGGTGGCTTTATCCCTGTTCATTGCGCTGCTGCTTAATAAAGCATGGTTCCCATTGAAAAACACGGTCAGGGCCATCTATTTTCTGCCTACCATTGTGGCGATGGTGGCCGTAGCGTTTGTTTGGAAATGGTTGTTTAATCCGCAATTTGGGCCGGTAAATGAGTGGCTCGTCTCCCTGGGGTTCAAGAAGCTGCAGTTTTTGGGAGATCCGACGCTTGCCATGCCCATTATGATTATCATCGGAATATGGCGGGCAATTGGCTTCAACATGGTTGTTTATTTGGCCGGCCTGCAGGGAATCGACCGTTCCTATTATGAGGCGGCAGAAATCGACGGAGCCAATTCATTCCAGAAGTTCCTGTATGTTACCTGGCCGCTGCTAAGGCCGACCACGTTCTTCATTGTCACCTTGGGAGTGATTGGAGGGTTCCAAATATTCGACCAGATTTACATTATGACCGGCGGCGGACCCGCGCGAGCAACGTATGCCATTGTTTTTTACATCTACCAGAAGGCGTTTAAAGAACTGGTATTCGGATACGCCTCCGCTTTATCGATGGTCTTGTTCCTGATTATTCTGACCTTTACGCTGTTTCAATACAAATATATGGGGAGAAGGACGGACTATTGATATGAGGAGTGCCCTGCAATTTGAACAGGAGGTGTTTATCTCTTGAGTTTTTTTTCCGGAAGCGTGATTCGCACTGGGATGCGAACCGTCATAGTGGCTGTCATCTTGTTCGGCGCGTTTACGATGCTTGTTCCATTTCTATGGATGGTCGCAACTTCTCTGAAAACCGACCAAAAAGTGTTTACGATCCCTGTCACGTGGATTCCCGATCCGATCGTATGGAAAAATTATTTAAAAGCATGGGAGGTCGCGGATTTTGACAGGTATTTGTTCAACAGCGCTTTTGTAACGACGTCGGTTGTGGCCATCAGCCTGTTGTTCAACAGCATGGCTGGTTACGCATTTGCCAAATTTGAGTTTAAATGGCGGGAACCCCTGTTTTTACTGCTTCTTTCCACGATGATGATTCCCGGTCAAGTAACGATGATTCCGGTTTATCTGATTTTGAAGAAGTTGGGGTTTTTAGGCACGTATTATGGGCTCATTCTGCCGGGTTTGGCAAGCGCGTTCGGCATTTTTATCATGCGCCAGTTTCTTCAGGCGATTCCGAAAGATTTAATGGAAGCCGCGAGGATTGACGGAGCCGGGGAATTCAAAATCTTTTTCCAAATCGTAATTCCCCTTTGCAAGCCGGCCATTTCTGCGTTGGGCATATTTACTTTCGTGGGCTCCTGGAACGATTTTCTGTTTCCTTTGCTGGTTGTTGACAACGATTCATTGAAGACGCTGCCTCTCGCCATTGCCTCACTGGCCGCGGGCCAGTACGTGCAAAGCTGGCCGATCTTGATGGCGGCCGCTTCGTTTGTTACGATTCCGGTCATCTTCGTCTTTTTTCTGGGACAGCGATACATTATTGAAGGGATTACGATGACCGGATTAAAGGGTTAACGGATGTGAAGCTTGGATCATGCGGCTACTTTTCGTATGCTTCTCTGGTCCGGCTTCGAAACTGCTGGGGCGAGATGCCCACAATGGAACGGAACGAGCGGCACAAATGGCTCGGGGAAGAGAATGACAGCCGGTGCGAGATTTCATCTACCGTCAGATCGGTTTCGCGTAAAATGCGTTTCGCCTCGCGGATGCGGACGCTTATTAAATAATCGCGGGGCGACATGCCGAACACTTTGCTGAAGCAGGAGGTTACATAGGAGCGGTGCACGTTCAACCGATCGGCAAGCTCGCTGATGCGCACGCCGCTTGAATAGTTCGTTTCCAGCCAATAAGCCGCGTCATGGGCGATTTTCATTTGGGAAGGATGAACCGGCGACATTTCGGAAAACTCCGTTTCCGTCCGCGATAACCAGTATTCGGCCAGCAAACTGATCAAATCGACGAAACGGGCATGCATGCGCAGCATCGATACGGACGAATGCAGTTTTTCCAGCATGCCGGACGATTTATCGGCGGAGGATGCCCGCTGAATCACCGGGCCGAATTCGGAGATGAAGCTTTCGATCCAGCGCGTCACCTGCTCTTGATGGCCTCCGGTTGGACGGGAGCGAATGACCGGATCGGAGATCATTTGAAAAATGGAGTGAATGTCCCGCAGTTCCAGGTCAAAATGGAAATCAAAAAACACGGTATGATCGATCACGTTATCCGAACGATGGTACAAACCGGATTTGATAATCATCGCGTCACCGGCTCGTAAACGGTACGCCTGGCCGTTCACCCACTGTTCGATCTCGCCTTCGGCGCAATACAAAAATTCAAAATTGGCGTGACGGTGGTTAGGATACGACCATCCCTTGCCCACTTTGCAGTACTGCAATCCTTCCAGACGAATGGAGCTGTACAGATTCGGCATCATGAACACATGTTCCATCATCGGCCCTCCTCATAGCGAACCGTATCGTCTTGAGTCAACTATATGACAATTTCACCGGCAATGAAACAACAAAAATGCCATTTTTCTCGACAACGTTGAATGGCGTACGGACGATTCGGATGCTAATCTGGGTTCATAAACGGCAAATCGATAGGGAGGGTACGAACGATGTCGGAAACGGTTATTGTGATGGGCGAACCCGGTAAACGAACCGTGGAAGAAGCGTCGCAATGGTTAAAACGGTTGTATTGGGTCGAACGGGAAACGATGCGGACGTTGGGAGGATATTTGGTCAGCGTGTCGAATTGGGAATTGAAGAAGAAAATTCCCCGGCATATGTGGCAGGACTCGCTGCGCGCCGACGCGCTCCGGACGAGAATCCTCGAAATGCGTTACCCGCGGCGCGACGTCGATCAAGGACATCATCCGCTGCTGAAGTCTTATTTGTCCTCGCTGATCAAATGCCGGAACGACGCGGAGCTCGTATCGGGAGTTTATTTCGTGACGAAGAAAGCGCTTTACGAAGCGTACGAAGCGTATTTGCAGGGGGCGGATCCGCTGGACGACGCCCCGACGGTGGCGTTTATGAAGCATTTTGGCCCGCAGCTCAAGGAACAGCTTGAAGAAATAGCCGAGATTTACGGCAGTCTCCCCGAAAAGAGTGCATCCGGCGAATGGCAGTCCGCGCTGGAACAGTACATGAACGCCATCGGGGGATTGATGGAGGCGACGGCTCCCGTTGAGGAGCGGGAACTCTTGTTGCCTTCCGTCCTCATGCGCGACGACTATACGCCGCCGCTCGTGCCGGCTCGCGATCCGCGATTCGAAAAAGCGCACTATCATATGCCGCCTCGCAGTTATACGAAATTTATCGAACATCAAGTGTGGCAAGGAATTAACCACGTTAACGAAATTTGGGCGTCCGAGGTGCCCGGATTGGCCATGTGGCGGTGGAACGATATGCCGTGGGAATTTTATCTCGATTCCGCCCGCTGGGCTTATGACGAGGCGAGACATTGCATGATGGGCGAGGAGCGGCTTAAGGCTTGGGGGTTTGAAGCGGGCGTCGATTATCCCGTTTTCGGCGATCACTACGCTTCGGTTTCCGAACAAGGGGAACTAGCGCTGCTTGTGCTGCTGCACGCCTTTGAAACGGGAGGCCCGAAATGGAAAAGCGGCCTGAAACAGCATTTCGAAGCGAAAGGAGACACGGCCAGCTCCCAAGATTTCGATTACGACTGGGCGGATGAAAGCATTCACCTGCATTACGGCCACAAATGGACTTTGCACCGGCTCGGGGGAGACGCCGATGATTTGGAAGATTACAAGGCACAGCTGATGGAATGCTGGAACCGGTGGATTGAGGCGGCTAACAAACGTTGGGATTACGAGCCGTTCATGGGTCGGATCGAGCACAAGATCGCGGAACTCGAGGCGGGAAGGCATGAATGATTATGAAATCAGGCTGCAGCTCGAGCCGGTCAGGAGCTTTAGAGCCGCTGCCGGCGAAACGATTCTTGATGCGGCGATACGCCACGGAATCGACATCGCGTATTCGTGCCGCAATGGAACGTGCAGAACGTGCATCGTTCAAGTCATCGCGGGCGAAGTGGCGCAGGAGGAAGCCGAATCGTGCATGATATCCGCGCAGGAACTGGAGATGGGCCGGCGCCTTATCTGCATGAGCACGCCGCGGAGCGATGCGGTTCTGGCTAAAATCCCTCCGCGCCAAAGCAAACGAACAAAACCAGATGAATCCATTGGAGGATGATCACATTGGCTGCATTTAACGGACTCGGTATGGGACTAGGAAATTTGTCGAGACTGTCGCAAGCGAAAACCCGATCGATCAGCGCGGAAAATTTTACAGGGGAAAAAGGAAAAGGCGGAATGGCCACAGAAGGAACGGGTGCGAACTGCGCCAGAGATTTGGGACAAGGCTGGAAAGTGTCGCCTTCCGTTATCATTAAAGCGAAATCAACCTTTACGCTGGCGGATATTGACGGTCCCGGAGCGATTCAGCACATTTGGCTCACATGCCATCCGAACATGTGGAGATATTTCATATTGCGCATGTATTGGGACGGTGAGCAGCAACCGTCCGTCGAGGTTCCGGTAGGAGACTTTTTCTGTAACGGATGGTGCGAACGCAGCAACGTCAATTCTTTGCCGGTGGCCGTCAATCCGGCGGGCGGCATGAACAGCTACTGGGAAATGCCATTCCGCAAATCGGCGAAAATCACGATGGAAAATATTGCGGAAGACGACGCTGTTCTGTACTACCAAATCGACTATACGCTGACGGAAGTGCCTGAAGATATGGCGTATTTCCATGCGCAGTGGCGCCGCAGCAATCCGTTGAAGTATAAAGAAGTGCATACGATTGTCGACGGCGTGAAGGGACGCGGGCATTATGTCGGCACCTATTTGGCGTGGCAGGTCAACAGCAACAACTGGTGGGGGGAAGGGGAAATCAAGTTTTACCTTGACGGCGATCAGGATTTCCCGACGATATGCGGCACGGGAACGGAAGATTATTTCGGCGGCGCATGGAACTGGGAGCATCCGCAGGGGCAGTACGGCACGTATTCGACCGCGTTTCTCGGCATGCACCAGGTCATCAAGCCGGACGGGCTGTACCGGGCGAACCAGCGGTTCGGCATGTACCGGTGGCACATTATGGATCCGATCCGCTTCGAGGAAGATTTGCGCGTCACGATTCAAGCGCTCGGCTGGCGTTCCGGCGGAAGGTACTTGCCGCTTCAGGACGATATTTCCTCCGTCGCGTACTGGTACCAGGCCGAGCCGCACGCGGCTTATCCGCAGCTGCCCGGCAAGGACGATTTGGAAGTAATATGACGGGTTTCCGTTAGGCGATTCCAATGCAGAAGGAGTCGCCTTTCTTCATTTCCCGCCATTTCCCGGGCAACCGCAAAATCAGCTAAAATGCGTGACGTTCGACAAATGACGCTCTATTTCACCGTCGATCATGTCGTCTTCTGCGTAATGTCCAATCGGAAGAGGCGAACGGCCGCTTCCATCGCCTCAACCGCGCCATATTCATTCAACAGGCTGTCGACCGAAACGTTCGGCATGACGATTTCATAGGTAAGTATGGTTCAACGTCCTGATTAAATGCGGGAAATTAGGCAAACATCCAAACCTTCGGCCCGTATCCAAAATAAACTGCAGCATACGGTCATCAAAGGAGGATGTTCTGCAAAATGTCAGCCATCAAGATTGTTTCAGGCAAAAAAGTATCCGCGAAAACCCAATCCAGAGTGAGACAAAGCTTGCCGGGATTGGTGGGCAGAATCGTCGTCGTACGCACGCTGTTCGGCACGTTCATCGGATGTTTGCGTTCCGTGTCGAGGGTAAGTATCCGGCTTCGCGTATTTAGCGGTGTCGACAGGAGATTCGTCACGATAACGATTCCGATCGCGGTCATATTTGATATTTTCCGTTTCCCCTGCCCGTAACGGGTTCTTTTCGCCGCTCGTGACTTCAAGCGCGCGGTTCGCCACATGGTGGCGGTCAACCACATGTCGGCCAAGAAGTTATCACCAAGCGCCTGGCAGGCGCAATTTACGTGCATCATCCCCGTCCGCGGCAGCCGCTGTCATCCCTGGGGCAGCCGCAATCATCCCCGCCGGGCCGCGACGGGGATTTTCAATTTTATGAGCTTTTGAAAGGAATGTGAGGATTGCGGCGCTTCCGGGGCATAATTCGCGTAAGCAAGATTATATCATAATAGGGAGCATTGGAAGGAATCGAACCATACAGGCCGAATTAATAAAAACAAGATACGGTTCAATATCCATAGGGGAGGGAGCGCCGGTGCGCATTGACGCCCATCAGCATTACTGGAAGACGGAACGAAACGACTACGGCTGGCTGACTCCGGAGTCGGGACCGCTTTACGCGGATTATATGCCTGACGACCTGAGACCGCATCTGCAGGCTAACGGCATCGACAAAACGATTGTCGTGCAGGCGGCGCCTACCGTGGCGGAAACGGAATTTTTGTTAAGCTTGTGCGAACGGGAGAAAACGTTGGCCGGTGTTGTCGGATGGCTCGATTTGGACGCGGACGATTTCCCCGAACAATTCGCCCGGCTGCGAAGCAACCGGTATTTTGTCGGCATCCGCCCGATGCTGCAGGATTTGGACGACGATGCGTGGATTCTCCGTCCCCGTGTTATTCAGTCGCTGAAGAGGCTGGCGGACGAACAGTTCCCCATCGATTTGCTCATCTTTCCGCGCCATCTGCCGCATATTATTACGTTGCTGGAACAATTGCCCGGGCTGCGCGCCGTCATCGACCATTTGGCTAAACCGGGCATCAAGGATGGCGTCCTCGATCCGTGGAGAGACGACATCGCGGCGATTGCCCGGCATGCAAACGTGTACTGCAAGCTGTCCGGCATGGTCACGGAAGCGGATATGCGGCACTGGAAGACGGCCGATTTTGTTCCATACGTCCATCACGTCTTCGACGTTTTCGGCCCGCAGCGGGTCATGTTCGGAAGCGATTGGCCGGTCTGTTTGCTGGCTGCGGACTACTCGCAAGTGTGCCGACTGTTGGCAGACGCTCTTCCGCAGCGGTTGAGCGAACGCGATCGGAGCGCCATTTTCGGGGGAAACGCTATTGATTTTTATAAGCTGGAAGTTTTGTAACCGCTTTAAGCTGCAAGTGAAGGGTGAGTCGGCAGGCAAATCACCGAATGAAAGGGAGAGGTCCGGATGAAATTAAGCGAAGAGCAAATCGAGCAGTACCGGAGGGAGGGGTATTTGGTCGTTCCCGGCGTTTTGACGGATGACGATCTTGCGCCCGTCATAGCGGAAATCGACGAATTTGTGGACCGGCGCGCTGCGGAATTGAAGGAACAGGGCAAAATCACGCACAGGTTCGAAGGGGAACCGTTCGAACGACGGTACGCCAAACTGTACTCGCAGAGCAAAGAAATCGGAAACGGATTGGATATTTTCTTCATGAGAGGGCAGGCGATGTTCCGATTTTTACATAATCCGAACTTGCTTGACGTCGTGGAGAGCTTGTTGGGGGAAGAACTGACATGCAATCCGATACAGCATCTGAGAGCGAAAGTGCCGCAAGCGGTGAAAGGGAACGTTCCCGATTATTTTCAAAACGTTCCGTGGCATCAAGACGCGGCGGTGACTTGGGAAGAAGCGGATCCGACGGAGATCATCACGTTCTGGATTCCCCTTGTCGACGCCACAGTGGAAACCGGATGTATGGAAGTGATTCCGGGCGCTTTTAAGCTCGGACTGCTGCGTCATCAGGCCGAAGGCGGCACTTCGATTGTTCCCGAAGAGATGCCGGCGATCGAGCCGATAGCCGTCCCTTGTCCGAAAGGCGGCGTCGTGATTATGAACAAGTATACGCCGCACAGAGGAACCCCCAATGTGTCGGACATTGTTCGTTGGAGCATCGACCTTCGATACCAGAGGACGGGGGAACCGACCGGAAGGCCGTTTCATCCCGATTTTGTCGTGCGGAGCCGCACGAATCCCGCCGGCGTGCTGACCGACCATAGCCAATGGTGCGCATTGTGGATGGAAGCTTTGGAGTCAAGCAAAGGTAAGCGGCTTCATCGGGTTTAAGCGAAAAGAAACAATAGGAGGCGCGAATGGTAATGAAAGTTGCGTTTACGACGCTGTCATGCCCGGAATGGAGCTGGGAAACTATTTCCGGCGAAGCTTCCCGTCTCGGTTATGACGGAATTGAAGTAAGAGGAATTGCCGGAGAAATGGTTTTGCATCAATGCACGCCTTTTTTGCCGGAACGTATCGACCATACGGTGAACGATCTGAAACAGAAGGGACTGGAGATTTGCTGCCTCGACACCTCGTGCCGCTTCGACCAACCGGAGAACGTGGAAGCGTCGCTGGAGGAAGGAAGAAAGGCCGTCGATCTCGCTCAACGGTTGAAAACCCCTTACATAAGAGTATTCGGCGATAAAATCCCCGATCCCGGTAAAGTGGATGAGACGGTCTCGCAGGTCGCTTGGGGACTGGAACAGCTCGGCCATTATGCGGAAACAAGAGGGGTTTATGTTCTGATTGAAACACACGGCGATTTTTCCGACTCCCGGCTTCTATTGTCCGTACTGGAGAAAACGTCAAGCGACGCGATCGGCGTGCTCTGGGACATCAATCATCCGTACAAATATGCCGCTGAGCCGTTCAGCGTCACTTATGAGAGGTTGGGCCGCTACATCCGGCACGTGCATATCAAAGATTCCCGGGGCTTTGGGAAAGAAGCGCGGTTGTGCATGATTGGCGAAGGGGATGTGCCTTTGAACGATGCGATCGGCATATTACGGACGCATGGATACGGCGGATGGTTGTCGCTGGAATGGGAGAAAAAATGGCATCCGGAATTGGAGGAGCCCGAATTGGCGCTACCGGCTTTTATCCGGTATATCCGAACGGCGCTGGAAAGCGGTAAACGGCAATAAGGCCCGAGTGAGCGGGGAGGACGGCAGGCGACCACAAGGCTGAGCGACCCGGGAGTATGTGATCGGGAATCGGGGCTTACCCGCTTCTTCGGCCGGCGGCAAGAGGACGCACTTTGTCGCGAATGAAAGAAGCGACCGTTTCTATCGTTGTTCCGGGGAGGAATACGGCGGCGATTCCCGCCTCGCGCAAATGAGGAATGTCGTCCTCGGGTATGATTCCGCCGCCGATGACGATCATGTCGTGCGCTTTCTTCTGGCGCAAGGCCTGCACAACTTCGGGAAACAGTTCCATATGCGCCCCGGACAAACAGGACAACCCGACACAGTCGACCTTTTCCCGTACGGCGATTTCGGCGATTTGCCCGGGGGTCTTTCTCAGCCCGGAATAAATCACTTCCATTCCCGCGTCCTTCAGACCTTGCGCGACGATGAGCGCTCCCCGATCATGGCCGTCCAAACCGGGCTTGGCGATCAAGACGCGAATCGGTTCCGCCGTCATAATCGGACCTCCGTCGATGCATATTCACCAAACACGCCGCGCAGTACATCGCACATTTCACCGATCGTCGCATACGACTTTACGGCCGCAATGATCGCAGGAACGATGTTTTCATTCCGTCGCGCGGCTTCGTCCAGCTTTGCAAGCGCTGCGACGGTTTCATTGCTGTCGCGCCGCAGGCGCAGCCGCGCCACGCTTTCCGCCTGCGCTTTTGCCATATCTGCGCCGATTCGCAGCTTTGCCGGTTTGCGGTCGTCTGCGCAGCGATATCGGTTTACGCCGACGATGATGCGTTCGCCGCGTTCGAAGGCAAGCTGTGCGGCATACGCTTCCCTGCGGATTTCTTGCTGCATATAGCCGTCTTTGGCGGCCTGCACGGCGCCGCCCATCGCATCGATTTTCCCGATATATTCCATAGCCCGTCGTTCGATTTCATCGGTAAGCGATTCGATGTAGTAGGAGCCCGCCAACGGGTCAGCCGAGTCGGCCGTCCCGCTTTCAAACGCGATGATTTGCTGGATGCGCAGCGCTGTACGCGCCGATGCTTCGGTCGGCAGGCCAATCGCCTCATCTTTGGCGTTCGTATGCAGGCTTTGCGTTCCGCCCAGCACGGCGGACAGCGCCTGGATCGCCACTCGGGCGATGTTGTTGTCCGCCTGTTCCGCCGTCAAAGTGGATCCGGCCGTTTGCGTATGGAAACGAAGCTGGCACGAGCGGGGGTCTTGCGCGCGGAACCGTTCGCGCATCATGCGCGCCCACAGCCGTCGCGCCGCCCTGAATTTGGCGATCTCCTCGAAAAAATGGCTGTGCGCACTGAAAAAAAAGGTCAGGTTCGGCGCGAAACGGTCCACCGCCAACCCTCGGGAAACGGCATCGTTTACGTAAGCGATCGCGTTGGAAAAGGCGAAGGCGACTTCCTGCACCGCGTTCGCCCCCGCTTCGCGCATATGATACCCGCTGATGCTGATCGGTTTGAAGCGGGGAACAAAACGCGTGCAATATTCGAGCGTATCGGTGACGAGCCTCATGGACGGTTCGGGAGGGAATACGGCAGTGCCGCGGGCAATGAATTCCTTCAGGATATCGTTTTGGATCGTTCCGGACAGTTCGTCCGCCGAAATGCCCCGTTTTTCGGCTGCGGCGATATACATCGCCAGTAGGATGGGAGCGGGCGCGTTAATCGTTATGGACGTACTGACTTTTTGCAGAGGAATGCCGCGCAGCAGCGTTTCCATATCCAGCAGCGAACAAACGGATACGCCCACTTTTCCGACCTCGGCGCGGGCCAACGGGTGATCCGGATCATAACCGATCTGCGTAGGCAGATCGAAGGCGAGGGAAAGTCCGTTCTGTCCCTGTTTCCATAAATAACGGAGGCGCCGGTTCGTTTGTTCCGGCGTGCCGAATCCGGCATACTGGCGCATCGTCCATAATTTCTCACGGTACATCCGCGGATAAATGCCCCGGGTATACGGATATTCACCCGGAAGACCGATCTTCTCCGCGTCATGCTTCGTCGTCCGCTCGTCCGGCAAATAGAACGGTTCCACCGGAATTCCCGAAGACGTTGCACACCGGCGTTCATGTTCCGGCTGCGGAACCGCCGCTCGCTCCGCTGCGTCGTTCGATTTTGGACGATCGTTCTGCGCGATAATCAACATCATCTCCCCCTCTTGCCGTTATGCAGGTCGCGGTCTGACGCGTACAGCGCGGAAGCTCCCGAAACGCCGGCTAACGCCGCTTCTTCCACGGCAATCCGTTTTTTGAGAATCATCGCGTTGAAAAGCGGAATGAGCGTCGCCGTAATGACGGCGTCGAACGTCAGAGGCAGCGTGCACAGTTCGGCGATGACGGCGGCGTAGTTCGGGTGGCGGAAAAAGCGGTACGGACCTTTGGCAACCGGGTGCATGTCGGGCATGACATAAATGCGCGTATTCCAGAACACGCCCAGTGAAACGATGCACCAGATTCTCAACGCTTGCGCGCACATAAACATGCCGAACGGGACAACCCACCATGGCGGCAGCGGGGGGTTTCGCCACCATACTTCGCCAATCAGGCAGGCGAAGAACATCGTATGAAGCGCGACCAAATATTTGTAATGATCCGCTCCTGCCTCGTACCCGCCCATCTGCTTTATTTTTTTCCCGTTCCTGCGGGCGATGCCCAACTCAATCAACCGCTGCGCGATGACAACACCGACGGTGGTGAAAAAGAATGCCGACACCGGCTGCACTGCTCCTTTACTTAGTTACTCCTGAAAAAATCCGGAGTTATACGCAAAATGAAAAGGAATTCGAAGCCTTGAACAGGAAATTGTTATTGTCCAGATAACAAAATGACCTG
>JAWLCZ010000055.1:0-15880 GCA_041686835.1 Paenibacillaceae bacterium
CGCGAAGCGGAAATTCTGGGCCGCGATACCGGCATAACGGCGCAGGCGCTGATCGGCGGCGCTTCGTTAGCCAGACAGATCGACAGGCTGAAGCTGCACCCGCAGATCGTTGTCGGCACGCCGGGGCGCATTGTTGAACTGATCAAAATGCGCAAATTGAAAATGAACCATGTGCGGACCATCGTCGTCGACGAAGCGGACCGAATGTTCGCTCTCGGTTCCGCCGGCGAAGTGGAAACGATTTTTAAAAGCGCGCTGCGCGACTGTCAAAAAGCGTTCTTTTCCGCGACGATCCCGGACGAAATTGAATCGTTGGCCGGGCAATGGACGCGCGAACCGGTGCGCATTCGCGTCAATCCGTCGCAAAAGACGCCGGAAACGGTGCAGCATCTGTTTTTGGTGTGCGAGGAACGGGACAAAATCGATTCGCTGCGCCGCCTTATCCGGCTGTATCAGCCGAAGTCGGCTATCGTTTTCGTCAATGATACGAACGATATCGCGGGAATCGAGGCGAAGCTGAAATATAAAGGATTGTCCGTCCGCGCGCTGTACGGCGAAGCGGACAAGCAGCTACGGGCGACCGTCATCAACGGTTTCCGCGAAGGCAAATTCCAGACTTTGATCGCGACCGATGTGGCGGCCAGAGGGCTTGATTTTCAGGAAGTCACGCTGGTGCTTCATTTCGATCCGGCGCCGGACGCCGATCATTACGTGCATCGCGTCGGGCGAACCGGACGGATGGGCCGGAGCGGTACGACCGTATCGCTAGTCACGCCCAAACAGAAGTTTATTATGGAAAAATTTGAAACATCGCTCGGCCTGTCGATAAAACAGATCGCGATGTACGAGGGGCGCATCGTCAGTCCGGACGAAGTCCGTCCTCCCGCGCCGCGCAAAAGAAACGGAGCGAAAACGGCCGGAGCGGCAAACCAGCCTGCGCCGAAGAAAACGAAAGCCGTCCGCGAAAGGGATCGGAAAAATAAGGGAGCGCCGAGATGGCTGAAGGAGAAATATTTGCGCGATTGATCAAGGGGGAAACGGCATGCGCAAAATATTCGCACTGCTCGGAGCCGTCATCATCGCCGCGGTTCTGCTGTGCGCCGGCGTGTTATGGTACGTGCGGCCGGAAGAGAAGCTCGATTTGTCGTATTCCGAAGTATCGCTTTCCGGCATATGGTCCGGCATCGGCAAGACGAGTCCGCTGAAAGTGCGCCTGACCGAAAGGGAGGTCAACGATCTGCTCAAAAAATATGTGTCGGCGAACCGCAAACTGTCGGAACGGGCGGAAATCGCAGGCGTCCGCTTTCGTCTTTTGCCGGACATGCTTGCGGCCGATGCGGATGTGCTGTACGCCGGCAAGGTTCATATCGGAACCACCTCGTATTATTCGCTCGCTTGGAACAATCCCGATATGACGGCGACATATTTGTATACTGAAGTGAAAGGTTTCCGCTTTCCGCCCGGCTGGCTGCGTCTCGATTCGTTCCGGATACCGGTCGGCGATCGTCTTCCGCCCTTCCTGCGCATCAAAAACGTTACGTTTGGCCATGGGTACATCGAATTTGAGCTTGCCCTAAAACGGCTGCTGCCGTAAAAGAAGGATGGCGGGTGAAGCCCTCCGCCGCCCGCAGGATGGGAACCGGGCCAATGAACGCGCCGCCCCCTTGCGCGCAAGCGGCGTTCCGCGATAAAACAGGCGGTTCTGCATGCCTCCCTCCGCATCATATACATAGTATTGATGAGTTCGCCGGACGGACGGGAGGCCGATGCGCATGGTTGTCTTTATATTGATAACGGCAGGACTGCTGGCGTTTGTCGGAGCAGTCTCATGGCTGCTTGTGTATGCGATTGACAAAGATACGTGGTCATACGATATGAATGAATTGTGGGAGCGCTTTGATTCCGTAAAACAGTTGAAGAAATGAGGAAATGGAACCTTTTCGGCACCTGGAGCGGTGCCGATTTTTTTGAAAGAAACTCTGAACAAAATAAGGGAAGAACCATCCGCTTCTGTAACGATACAACAAAAGATTTCACAAGTGCTGTTATCCTTGGCTTTAGGAATGCTTCTTGGTTTTATCGCAAAATATAGCGATACCATTCCGTCAAACGGGTTCACCGGAAACATTTGGGGGTTTATCCGTGACATAACCACCAGGTTAGGCATATGGGTTTTGTTGGCTGCAATGATGGCCGTATGGAGCCATAATCCGAGAATGGGAGCAATGAAAGTTTTTGCATGGATTGCGGCATTATGTGCCGCAATGCCCATTGGTTTGTTAGTTTCAGAGGGCTATCCGTTTTTTTATACGTTTGCAATCCCTTTTGGATTTGACATTTTGTCTGCTATCATACTCTTTCTCCTTTTGCCAATAAATCATAAACAACGGTTGCGAATTTTTACATCGGCATTCCTCATCGTGTTTATCCTTCGAAATTCAAATGCTTTATCGTATCTATTCGGTGGTCTGTAGCATTGTCGCAGACATAAATCAGCCGGGAATTTTATACATATAGTCTTGATGTTACCCTTAGTATGCGGGAGGAATCAAGATGCCGGATGGTTTTGTTGCGCGTTCGTTGGATGAAATCCGTTTTTGGTCTCGAATTATGAAGGAGCATTCGCTTTTTCTAAAGTTGGGGTTCCGGTGCGAAGACACACAATTAATCCATGAAGCCAATCATTTCTTTGCCGTATTTGAAGGGATTGAAAGAAGATCGCATTCATTTACAATAGAAACCGATCCTGAACTTATCCGACGGTTTAATGCGGAAGTCCAAAATGCAGCCAGCCATATTTGGGCGTTTAAGAGAAAAGTATTGGGATTGATTTTGCATTGTCAACTTCCGGGAGCAAACCTTTTTCCACTGTTGGTTGATCATGTGAGCAGAGAAGCGAATTACTTCAGAAACCGGTTGCATGAATTGAATACGGGAAGACTGGAACCGCTGCCCGATGCGATTATTGATGAAAATGTATTTTTCCTGAAAATCATGGCGGATCATGCGAAATTTATCGGCCATCTTTTAGACCCGTCCGAAAGACAGTTGGTTGAACAGGCCCGCAACTTTAGCCACGATTTCGATCAACTCGTATTCCAAGCCATCGATTTAAGCTCGATGCGTCCACAATCGCAAACAGTCCCACTTCTTGACCAATTCCTTGACCAGAATCGAGTATCCGTCAAAGCGCTGCGTGATTTTAAAAAGACGGCAAAAGAGTTAATTGAGGCTTGTCGAATCAAAAGTATTATCCACCCGTTACTGGCGGATCACGTATTCCGTGAAGCCGAAAGATTTCTGGATATGATTGACATGTTTGAAAGAAGCTTGACGAAATAGCTATTGAAACAAGTAAAGGGGCAGATCTCCTTACAAGAAATCAACAGCTTGACGGTATAATCTCGCTCACGGATCCTTCACAGGGATAAACCCGGTACATTCCTTGACCTTCAGTAACGGAGTGCAGATCAGTTTTACGAATGTACTGCGTAGCGAAATCGCTTGACTTAGAGTTAACTCCAAGTGTTAGGCTGAATTTCAAGGAGGTAAGAACCGCAATAAGCAATAAGGAGATATATTTCACTGCCGCGGAGTGGAAGTTTACTTCCATTTGGCGACTGTCCTCGAATCGTGAGAAACTCGCAGAGCGAGTTTTTTACGGTTTACTCTTGACTTGAAGTTAACTCCAAGTGTAATAATATCGGATAACAGGAGGTGGAATTTTATTCCTGAAAGCGCATGCACCTGAAAGTTAAGTAAGTAATGAATTATCTTTTGTTCAGCAACAATATTTGTGAGCTCTTGGAGGACTAAAATTTGTATACACGGTTAAAAAACCTGTTTGCGATCAAAGGATACAGTTTATTCGTCATTTGTATGCTGCTGATCGGTATCGGATTCTCTATTACAGCGCCGTATTTATCCCTGTATTGTACAGAAGATTTGGGAATGAGTGCGGGAGCCTTTGGCGTTTTCATGGCGGTGAGTTCGTTAAGCGGCGTGGTGGTGAACTCGCTCATTGCTAAACGTTCGGATAGCGGGCTGGACCGAAAATGGATTATTATTTCAGCCGCGCTTTCATCTGCTTTGGGATATGCTTCGTATTTAGTGTTTCATAACTTCTTTATTTTGCTGATGGTTGTCAGTTTTTTTAATGGATTAGGGGCAGCTGCCATACCGCAAATCTACGCCTACGCACAGGAATCGGCAAATGCAAGCAAATCCGATGACAAGACTTTTGCGATGTCTACATTACGTTCTCTTATATCTCTCGGATTCCTAGTAGGACCATTAGGCGGGACATTAATTTTGGGAGCTGTTGGATACAAGGGACTCTTTTTGGGGATCCGCCATTTATCTTACCATTGCATCTTTTGTATTCCTGTTTCTGCAAAAACGAAAAGCGGTTCAAAGCAATACCAGGAAGAGAAAAAGTACAGGTACCTTTTCGCTCAAAAGCAGGCAGATCAGGCAGCCGCTTATCGCCTTTATCTTTCTGTTTGCGGTCAATGCCATTAACGGGATCCACACGCCGTTGTTTATTGTGAATGAGCTTCATGGCACGCATACGGATGTCGGATTGGTGGTTAGTGTTTGTGCTGGTTTGGAAATTCCCATTATGCTTGTGCTGGGTGCCCTGGGCAGAAAGATATCGAACCATGCACTGATGATTTACGGCTGCTTTATCGCTGTTATCTATTACACCATCTTAAGTGTATCGACCCATTCCTGGCAGCTGATTGCAGCGCAGCTTCTGCAGGCAACGTTTGTGGCTATCGTCATGGGCAATGGACTAAGCTATTTCGCGGAACTGCTGCCTAATTCACCGGGGCTGGCCGCCACCATCTATTCCAACGGGTCCACCATTGGAAGGTTAGTGGGAAATCTGGGCGGCGGTATCATTGCCCAGTTTGCAGGGTTTCGTCATGTTTATTGGGTGTGTCTGGCCATTGTGATTTTCTCATTCTTTATCTTATGGAACACAAAACCCCATGAGGAAATGGAAGTGCCCACAGGACATACTCGGTCCGTGTAGTCTGCAATAGAAGATAGTTTTAAAATCTGAAGCTGTTTAGTATTGACTTGGAGATAACTCCAAGTTGTAAACTCCTTTATATAATCAGAGAGAGGAGCGTATCGCCTAATGGACTATGTAAAACTTGGCCGCACCGGTTTGGAAGTTTCACGAATATGCCTTGGTTGCATGAGTTATGGGGTACCCGAACGCGGAATCGCTCCGTGGTCGCTGAATGAAGAGGAAAGCAGGCCATTCATTAAAAAAGCGCTGGAACTCGGCATTAACTTCTTCGATACGGCTAATGTATACTCTGACGGAACAAGCGAAGAAATTGTCGGACGCGCATTGAAGGATTTCGCTCGTCGCGATGAGGTCGTCATTGCGACAAAGGTATTCTTCCGCATGCGCCCGGGTCCGAATGGTGCCGGACTTTCCCGTAAGGCGATCATGAGCGAGATCGATAACAGCCTGAGACGGCTTGGTACGGATTACGTCGATTTGTACCAAATCCACCGTTGGGATAACACGACGCCTATTGAAGAGACGATGGAGGCGCTCCATGACGTAGTAAAGGCAGGCAAGGCAAGGTATATAGGAGCATCATCGATGTATGCCTGGCAGTTCTTGAAAGCGCAGCATGTCGCCGAACGTAACGGCTGGACCAAGTTTGTCTCCATGCAAAATTTATTGAATTTGCTGTATAGGGAAGAAGAGAGGGAGATGCTGCCGCTTTGCCGCGCAGAGGGAATCGGTGTCATTCCATGGAGTCCGCTTGCTAAAGGTCGGCTAACCCGAGATTGGGATGAAAAGACAGCCCGTTCAGAGATAGACGAAGCCGGACAAAGGCTAGCTGCGGCAATGGTCGACGCTGATCGCAAGATCGTGGAGAGAGTTGCGGAAGTTGCCGCCAAGCGGGGCATTCCTCGCGCGCAAGTCGCGCTTGCATGGGTACTGCAAAAGGAGCCGGTAACGGCGCCAATCGTCGGCGCAACAAAGCTTAACCATCTGGAGGATGCAGTTGCTGCGTTGTCGGTTAAACTGACACCGGAAGAAGTGGCTAGTCTGGAGGAGCCTTATGTACCGCATCGGGTATACGGTATGTAGCCGAAGGGGAATTTTGCCTCTCGCCGTTCGATTCAACCCATATCTATTGGAAAGTGAGGAGCAAACAAATGGAATATGTGAAACTTGGAAATACCGGCTTGGATGTATCCCGGATTTGTCTTGGCTGCATGAGCTTTGGTGTAGCAGAGCGGTGGCATCATCCATGGGTACTTGATGAGGAGCGCAGTCGTCCAATTATTAAAAAAGCCCTTGATTTAGGTATCAATTTTTTTGATACGGCGAATGTGTATTCAGACGGAACGAGTGAGGAAATTGTTGGACGGGCTCTAAAGGATTATGCCAATCGGGATGAAATTGTCCTCGCGACGAAGGTTCATTTTCGCATGCATCAAGGCCCCAATGGTGCCGGGCTTTCCCGAAAGGCAATTATGAGTGAAATCGATAACAGCCTTAGACGCCTGGGGACAGATTATGTGGATCTGTACCAAATTCACCGCTGGGATTACAATACTCCCATTGAAGAGACGATGGAAGCATTGCATGATGTTGTGAAGGCTGGGAAGGCAAGATACATTGGTGCTTCTGCCATGTACGCATGGCAGTTCCTAAAGGCATTACATGTAGCTGAGAAACATGGATGGACCCGGTTTGTATCGATGCAGAATCATTACAACCTCATATACCGTGAAGAGGAGAGGGAGATGCTGCCGCTTTGTAAGGAAGAAAAAATCGGTGTGATTCCATATAGCCCGCTCGCATCAGGAAGATTGGCGCGTGATTGGTCGGAAACAACACATCGTTCCGAAACCGATCAAGTTCAGAAATCTAAATACGATGCGACTGCAAACACTGATCGATTGATTGTGGAGCGCGTTGCAGCAATCGCAGAAAAACGCGGTGTTCCCCGCGCCCAAATTGCGCTTGCTTGGTTGCTGCAGAAAGAACCGGTAACCGCTCCCATTATCGGTGCTACGAAAATGTCTCATCTCGAAGATGCGGTGGCTGCTCTTTCGATTACGTTAACACCTGAAGAAATTGCGTTTCTGGAAGAGCCGTATGTACCGCACCCAATCATTGGTTTTAAGTAATTGTGGTGCGACGACAGCTTGATATTCTTGGTAATGACCATTCATGAAAACGCAGCATGCTGGATCTCAGCTGGAAAGACGGACCACTGAAGGCACAGTGGTCCGTCCTTCTCTTCAAGAAAAAATTATCGGTAGGTGAACCCGCATGATGACCATTGCAGAAGTAAGTGAAAAATTTGATCTTTCACAGGATACGCTCCGGTATTATGAACGCATCGGACTGATTCCCCGTGTGAATCGCAATAAAAGCGGTGTCAGGAATTATACGGAAGAAGACTGCAAGTGGGTCGAATTTATCAAATGTATGCGAAATGCAGGCCTTCCGATTGAAGTATTGATTGAGTATGTCGGGCTGTTTCAACAGGGCGATGAAACCATTGAGGCAAGAAAAGAACTCTTAATCGAGCAGCGTAAACAGCTCATGACAAGAATCGAAGATATGAAGAAAACGTTGGAACGCCTGGATTATAAAATTGCAAGATATGAACAGACAATAGTTGAAAAAGAAAAAACATTAAGAAGACCGGAGGATTGAATGATACGTGGAACGCCTATGGACGAAGTCGTTTATTCTCATGACCGTAGGGACGCTTTTTCTATTCATCGGATTCTATATGCTGTATCCGACGCTGCCGCTGTTCATCAAACAGATGGGCGGCAACGAAGCGCAGGTCGGTCTGTCGATGGGCGCGTTCATGCTGTCTGCCGTGATGTTTCGCCCGATCGTCGGCGGGCTGTTGGACCGGTTCGGCAGGCGGCCGTTTATCGTCTGGGGGCTGTTTCTCTTCGCCGTGGCGATGTATATGTACGACTGGATCGGCGGAATCGTCGTTTTGATGGGGCTCAGAATATTGCACGGGTTGAGCTGGGCCGTCTCCACAACCGCCATTCTCACGGCGATTACGGATATGATCCCGTCCGCCCGCCGCGGAGAAGGCATGGGGTGGTTTGGCACGGCCATGACCCTGGCTATGGCTATCGGCCCAATGTTCGGCATCTGGGTTGCACAGAACCTATCGTACCACGCTCTGTTTCTATTCGCCGTCGGCCTCTCTGCCGCAGCGCTGCTCTTGACGTTTGGCGCAAAAATGCCTTTCCGGCCGCAATCGGGCGCTAGGAGAATCGAATTTTTCGAAAAATCGGTCTTGCCCGTCACGGCATCGGTCTTTTTTCTGTTTATCGCTTATGGTGGCATTACCACCTTTGTCCCGCTTTTCGCTAACTCGATCAAGGTCAATTCCGGCGCGTTCTTTTTGGCGTATGCCGCAACGCTTGCCCTGAGCCGTCCCTTTGCGGGAAAACTTTCGGACCGGTACGGCGAGACGTTTGTCATTGTACCGGCCCTTGTGATTACGATTTCGGGTTTGATTGCCTTGAGCTTCTCGACCGGATTGTTCGGCGTGCTCGTTTCGGCGGTTCTGTACGGTATCGGTTTCGGTTCCGCGCAGCCGGCTCTTCAAGCGGCGACGATACGTCTTGCCCGCCCGGACCGTATAGGGGTTGCCAATGCTTCTTTATCGACTGCTAACGACCTCGGCATCGGGCTCGGCGCGATCATGCTAGGCTGGGTTTCTCAATACACGAGCTACCAGGTATTGTTCACGGTCAGCGCCGTGTCGGTCGCGTTTTCCTTGTTGCTGTTCACTTTCTTTGTGAAACGTTTGTTGAAAAACGAAAGGCTTTGCTCTTTGAACACCGGTTCTCTTCCCTCCGAAAGTTAACGCAGCTTCACTATAAGGTTCGCCCGATTGAGGATGTTGAGAAAGTCCCAAGTAAAGTTTTCTGCATTTGAAAAAGTGGGGGTATCTGCCTACACCACTGTTAAAATCGCGTTATCTTGAATGGATTATTCGGTAATGACAGCGGAATCCGGGGTCCCCAAAAAGTAATCGGCATAAGCATCGAAGCTGGACTTCACTTTTTGGGGGTTGTTATTGGTGGCCGTAAACTTTCCGGCAGATACCCCACACCCCTATTGTAAAGAAAACTTGTCGTTGGGACTTTCTCGTCAATCTGAAAAGCTAGAAGCTTTTCTTATTTTGCAAAGTTTTTGCCGTATCCCGGCTGCGGGTACCCCCCGATTTTATTTGAAACCGGCGAATGATTTTACCATAACCAGGAACACTTCGCGAAGGTTCTTGCATTTTCCATATGGATCATGTATTGCATTTATCAGTTTATTGACGGAAACGGGAGCTGAGATGGAATGAACAAAACGTTCAAGAGGATCATGATATCCGGTTTGACGCTGGCTATGGTGTTGGGAGGAGCTACCTCCGCTTTTGCCGACGGTAAGGGAAAAGCGAAAGGGCATTATAAAGCCAAGGATGTTGACATCAAGCTGAAGGGAAAAGGGGATGTCCACATTACCTTGTTGTTTAAAGATTTAAAGGGCGGCGATGTGGAATGGGCCATTAACCACATTTTGCGCCTTGCCGACAAAGGTGTATTCGTCGGGTATCAAGACGGCACGTTCCGCCCGAGACAGCAAATTACGAGAATCGAAGCGATTACCGCAGCGGTTCGGCTGCTTGGTCTTGAAGAAGAAGCGAAAGCGGAAATGGATACGCAGTTGAACTTCAAGGATGCCGAGAAAATCGAGAAAAAATATCCGTGGGCTGTCGGCTACGTAGCGGTTGCGGCGGAAAACGACCTGTTTCTGGAAACCGACGACATGGTAAATCCGGAAAAACCGGCCGATCGCCTGTGGGCGACGACGCTTCTTGTCAAAGCCTTGAAGCTTGAGGATGAAGCGAAAGCCAAAATGAATACGAAGCTTACCTTTAAAGATGCGCGGCAAATTCCGGCGGGTTCCGTAGGATATGTGGCCGTCGCTGTAGAGAAAGGGCTTATCAGCGGTTACGACGATAATACGTTCCGTCCGAACAGACCGGTAACCCGCGCCGAGCTGGCTGCGCTTCTCGATCGTACGGATGGCCGCATCCCGGATCAGCAAAGAACCGTCGTCAAGGGAACGGTGGAAGAAGTAACTTCATCTTCGATTAAAGTAGAGAAGGAAGATGACCAAACGCAAACTCTGTCTTTCGCGGACAATGCCGTCATTTACCGTGACGGAAAGAAAGTCAGCGCAACCGATATTAAAAAAGGCGATGAAGTGCTGATTCATGTTGTCGGCGGCAAAGCCGTCTTTGTGCGCGTGACGGAAAAGGCCGAACAAAACGAGTTCAGCGTAGTCGGACTGTTCAATTCGATGACGCTGGACGCGAACGGAAGAATCGCCACGATTTCCATAACGCACACCGTCAACAATAATACGCAAGTATCGATCTACAACGTTTCCCGCGACGTGAAAATCGTCGGCAACCAATCGGAACTGACTCTCAACAAAGTGATTGAGTTAAAAGGAAAAGACCAGGTCGTTACTCAGATAGAGATAAAATAAGACGTAGAACGGCAACACTCCCGACTGCGAACGCAGAGGGGGGTTGCCGTTCCGTTTTTCCGATCGGATTAGGGGATAGGTTTGCGGGGCGGTTTGACGGGTTATGGTTGGGCCGGCTTCTCTTTGGGAACAAGCTTGTATATTTCGCCCGATTCGAACGTGTCGATCAACCGCCCTAACCAGTGATAGTAGTCAATCGCACCCTGAATTTTGTTCTTGTCCGCAGTAACGATAGATTGCAGCTTCTCATGGTCGGGGTATCGCGCGGACAACTGCTCCAATTCCTGAAGCGATTTTTTTAATGCCTGCAAATTCATTTCCATCGATTTGCGCCATTTGATGACGAAAAAATCGGTAAACGTCTGATACCAATCGGGCTCGACCTCGTACAGATCTTTGCGCGATCCTTTTCCCCACACTTTATGCACCATCTTCAAATCGACCAAGGTGCGTACTCCCGTACTCATGCTCGTTTTGCTCATTTCCATCGCTTCGCCCATTTCATCCAGCGTCATAGGCTTGTCTTGAAAAAACATCAAACCGTACAAGTGACCCGTGGAGAGAGTAACCCCGTAAAGATCCATGTTTTTGCCTATCGACTCGATGACCCGCTTGCGCGCCTTCTGGATCGATTGGATTTGGTCCTCGCTCAAATCGTGCCAGTCATTCATGAAGTATCCCTCCAACAAAGCCTATACAGCATATTCTAGTCAATAACATTTTTAATGTAAAGAAATTGATAGGGAAGCATTTGTAAGGAAATGGGAGCATACACTTCATAACGTACGTAAAGTTTATTCTGAACAAACTTAACGAACGATTATCCCCTTTGACCCCTAATATCAAGTTTCTTTAGACTATGGGGTAACACCTTGCTATTGCGACTGACCGATGAACGGGATGAAATGGGGTGAAACAATCTTGTCCATCGTAGAAGTGAAAAATTTGACAAAAATATTCGGAAACGATCCGTTGCGGGCCTTAACCATGCTCGAAAACGGGAAATCGAAAGAACAGATTTATAATGAAACGAAGCTTACGGTAGCCGTCAATCGGGTTCATTTTTCGATCCGACAAGGGGAAATTTTCGTCATTATGGGTTTGTCCGGAAGTGGAAAGTCGACGCTGGTCCGCATGCTGAACCGGTTAATCGAACCGACTCAAGGGGAAGTTTGGATTAACGGCCGCGACATCGTCAAGATGAATCAGGAACAGCTGCGGCAAATCCGGCGGAAAACGATCGGCATGGTGTTTCAAAAGTTCGCGCTGTTTCCGCACCGGACGGTCATTGAAAACGTGGAATTCGGTCTGGAAATCCAAAATGTGGAGAAACGGACGCGCCGCATTCAGGCGATGCAGGCATTGGAACTGGTCGGTTTGAAAGGATGGGAAGACCGTTATCCCGACGAATTGAGCGGAGGGATGCAGCAGCGCGTCGGCCTGGCGCGGGCGCTCGCGAACGATCCGGAAATCTTGCTGATGGATGAGGCGTTCAGCGCCCTCGATCCGCTGATTCGCAAAGACATGCAGGATGAACTGCTCGATCTGCAGCAAAAGATGAAAAAGACGATCGTTTTCATCACCCACGATTTGAACGAGGCGCTGCGCATCGGCGATCGGATCGCGCTCATGAAGGACGGGTCCGTCGTCCAGATCGGGACTCCGGAGCAGATTATGATGAACCCGGCCAACGAATACGTTGAACGTTTTGTTGAGGATGTCGACCTCGCCAAAGTGCTGACCGCCGCGCACGTGATGCGCCGGCCGGAAACGATCGGCCCGGACCGCGGCCCGCGGGTGGCGCTGCAGCTGATGCGGGATAACGGCATTTCCAACTTGTTTGTCGTCGATAAGTCGAAAACATTAATCGGCGTCGTCACCGCCGAGGATGCGTCCGCCGCCGTCCGCGACGGCAAAACGCTGGAAGACATCGTCATCACCGACGTGCCCGTCGTGACGCCGGACAAACGTTTGTATGAACTGTTCGACATCTGCGGAACGGCCAAACTGCCGGTCGCCGTTGCGGACGAGAATATGCGTTTGCAGGGCGTGCTTGTCCGGGGGGCGGTGCTGGGAGCGTTGGCCGGGGATACGAATATTCCGGAAAGGGGAGGTGCGGATGCCGTTGCTGAAAATACCACTGGCTGAATGGGTGGAATCGGCCGTCGACTGGCTGGAAACCCATCTGAAGTTTGGCTTTGACCTGTTTTCTTCCGCCATCTCCGGGACCGTGGATTTGTTTTCCTATTTATTTCATCTGCCGCCGCCGTTTTTGATGATCTTGCTGATCACGGCGCTTTGCTACTGGATTGCCCGCTGGGGACTGGCATTGTTCGCGGCGGCCGGGCTTTTGCTCGTAACGAATCTCGGGTTCTGGGATCATACGATGGATACGATGGCGCTGGTGACGACTTCGGCCCTGATCTCGATTGTGCTCGGCGTCCCGCTTGGAATATGGTGCGCCGGAAACCGCACGGTACGCAACGGATTGACACCGGTGCTCGACTTTATGCAGACGATGCCGGCATTCGTTTATCTTATACCGGCGGTAACGTTCTTCGGGCTGGGCGTCGTACCGGGAGTCATCGCGTCCGTCATCTTTTCCGTTCCTCCGACGATTCGACTGACGAGCCTGGGCATCCGCCAAGTCCCCGCCGATTTGGCCGAAGCCGCCGATTCTTTCGGCTCGACTCCGGGTCAGAAGCTGCTTAAGGTTCAGCTTCCTTTGGCGGTGCCCACCATTATGGCGGGAATCAATCAGACGATTATGCTTTCATTGTCCATGGTCGTCATCGCCTCGATGATCGGCGCCCAGGGACTGGGGGCCGACGTCTACAGAGCGGTAACGCAGATCAAAACTGGGGAAGGCTTCGAGGCCGGTCTCGCCGTCGTTATATTGGCGATACTGTTGGATCGTCTTACGCAAAATATCATTAAAAAGAATGAAAAAAGGAGATGATAACGTGCGAAAACCGATGAGGGCGAGCTTGTTGGCCGCTTTTGCGCTTGTTATCGCAATAGCCGGGTGTTCAACGGCGAAGAAGGGGTCCGATTTTATCGGAGATCAGGTCCATTACGAAATCGTCGGCATCGACCCCGGAGCGGGACTGATGCAGGCGACGGAAGAAGCTCTGAAGCAGTATGGGCTGGCCGATTGGAAATTGATCGAGGGATCGGGAACGGCGATGGCGGCCGCGCTGGACAAAGCGTACAAGGATAAGAAGCCGATCATCGTAACGGGCTGGACCCCGCACTGGATGTTTGCCAAATATGATTTGAAATATTTGCAGGACCCGAAAGGGGTTTACGGCGGAGACGAGGAGATCAACACGATTGTGCGTCTCGGCTTGAAGGAAGACGAGCCATCCGCGTATCAATTTCTCGATCGGTTCCAATGGACGCCTGACGACATGGCCAAAGTGATGGTGGCGATTCAGGACGGCAAAAAACCCGAGGAAGCCGCTGCCGAATGGGTTGACGGCAATGCGGACAAAGTGAACGAATGGATTAAGGATATTCCGAAAGCGGACGGGAAGACGTTAAAACTCGCGTATGTCGCCTGGGATTCCGAGATTGCCAGCACGAACGTCGTTAAATATGTGCTGGAGAGCAAATTAGGGTACAAAGTGGAAACGCTGCAGGTGGAAGCCGGACCGATGTGGGCCGGAATCGCAGGCGGGGATGCCGATGCCATCGTGGCGGCATGGCTGCCGACAACGCACAAAGATTATTATGAGAAATATAAAGGAAAATTCGAGGATTTGGGACCGAATCTTACGGGAACGAAAATCGGCCTCGTCGTCCCGGCTTATATGAAGATCGATTCGATTGAGGATTTGAAAAAACAGTGATGCGCGAAATGTGCGCCCGCCTTTACGGCGGGCGTTTTTTGGTGCGCCGATCGGACGGCGGTTAGCGTCCACCCTGCCGAATGGTTTATAATAAAAGGAAAAAAATGCTTAAGGAGGAACACACATGCCGGATCAGCGGATTGAACGTCTGGCGGATATTCTTGTCCATCATTCGGTGAAAGTGAAGAAAGGGGAAACCATACTCATCAGAGGTACGACGCTCGCGTCGCCTTTGATTCAAGAAGTGTACCGCAAAGTGCTGCAGTGCGGGGCACACCCGATTACGCAGGTGGACCTTCCCGAGATGGAGCACATTTTTTACCGCGAGGCGGACGAGGAACAGTTGAAGCATATCGCGTATGCGGAAATGCTATATAAGCACATCGACGGGTATATTAATATTCAATCGCAGGCCAACACCAAACAGCTGACGGGAATCGATCCGGCAAAACTTCAGCTGCGGCGGTTAGCTTCCCGGCCGCTGCTCCAATATTTGATGGGAGGCGGCGTGCGCTGGGTGCTGACGGCGTTTCCTACGAACGCTTACGCCCAGGAGGCCGAAATGTCGCTCGAGGAGTACGAGGATTTCGTGTACGGCGCCACCAATATCGATTATAAGGCACTGGAGCGGACGATGCAGGAAGCTGCCTCTTATTTTAACAAAGCGAAAAAAGTGCGCATCGTGGCCGAAGGGACGGACATCACGATCGACATTGAGGGAAGGGAAGCCGTCATTTGCAGCGGGGAGCATAACGTTCCCGACGGCGAATTTTTCTTCACCCCGAATCACCTGCTCACCGAAGGCACGATATATTTCGACTGGCCGACGGTGTACGGCGGAAGGGAAATCCAGGGTATCCGCCTGACGTTCCGCGAAGGTAAAATCGTCGAATATTCGGCGGAAAAAGGGGAGAAGTTCCTCGAACAGGCGCTGAACACCGACGAAGGCGCGCGGTATTTGGGCGAGCTTGGCATCGGAGCGAATTTCGGCATCAAGCGGCCGACGAAAGACATTTTGTTCGATGAGCGAAGATCGGCGGTTCCGTCCATCTGGCCGTCGGCCGGGCGTATGAGAGCGCGGGAAAGGGCAACGAGTCGGCCATTCATTGGGATATGGTGAAAAGCCTGCAAAACGGCGGAGAAATTTATTTGGACGGGGTGCTCGTCCAGCGTAACGGACAGTGGGTTTTTCCGGGAGCGAAAGGGAATAACGGATGAAGCTGATTGGACTCGATATCGGGACGACATCGATATGCGGTATCGTGATGGACGGGAACAGCGGGGAAATCTTACAATCGCTTGCCAAGGAAAACCGCGCGTGGATCAAAACGGGCAGCCCGTGGGAAAAGCTGCAGGATCCCGGGGCGATTCTCGAAACGGCGCGGGGCATCGTCCGCGAGCTTCTGGAACATGAGCCCGATGCGGCGGGCATCGGAGTGACCGGACAGATGCA
>JAWLCZ010000055.1:15890-21043 GCA_041686835.1 Paenibacillaceae bacterium
ACGGCATATTGTATACGGACAGGGACGGAAATCACGTAAGCCCGCTGTTTACCTGGCAGGATCAGCGGGGCGGCCTGCCGCATGACGGAAGCGGAACGTACGCCGGGCACGTGTCGGAAATGACCGGTTATCCGGTGTCTCCCGGCTTCGGTATCGTCACGCATTATTATCATATCCGGCAAGGTTTGGTTCCGGAGTCGGCGGCGGCCTTGTGCACGATCGCCGATTATGTCGCCATGAAGCTTGCCGATCAGGTGAAGCCGGTCATGGATTATACGATGGCGGCGAGCTTGGGATGTTTCAATGTGCAAAAGCTGGAATTTCCGCACGATGCGCTCCACCGGATGGGGATCGACGCGGGCATGCTGCCGGAAACGGTTCCTTCCGGGACTCCGGCAGGAATGTACGACGGGCGGATTCCCGTTGCCTGCGCGCTTGGCGACAATCAGGCCAGCGTTCTCGGTTCGGTCAACCGTGTGGAGAAATCCGTTCTCGTGAACGTTGGAACGGGCGGCCAAGTCTCCGTCTATTCACCTGGCTTCGCACAGGTGGACGGATTGGAGACGAGACCGTTTCCCGGCGGGGGGTATATCCTTGTCGGGGCATCGCTCACCGGAGGGAAATCGTACGCCATGCTGGAAAATTTCTTCCGGCAAGTGTGCGAGAAGTTCACGCATCAACCTGTCGGTTCGCTGTATGAGCAAATGAGCCTCATCGAAATCGAAACGCTGGACCGAAGCGACAAACTGGAAGTGGACACGCAGTTTCTCGGCACAAGGCGCCATCCCGGGAAGCGGGGTTCGATCAGGCGCATCTCGATGAGCAATTTCACCCCGGAGCACCTGATTGCCGGCTTCCTCGAAGGCATCGCAAAGGAACTTCACGATTTTTACCTGCTGATCCCAGCTTCGCTGCGAAAGCAAATCGATACGTTGGTGGGGGCGGGGAACGGCATTCGCAAAAACGAATCGTTAAGCGGTATCATCGCGCAAACATTCGGTCTGCCGCTGCATATCCCCCGCAATATGGAGGAAGCGTCGTACGGAGCGGCGCTGTGCGCCGGAGTCGGCTGCGGATATTTCGACGATTTTGTATCGGCGGGAAGCGTAATCCTTTACGGACAAGCAAAAGTAAGACCGCATCGGTAAGATGCGGTCAGATTGACGAGAAAGTCCCAACGACAAGTTTTCTTTACAATAGGGGTGTGGGGTATCTGCCGGAAAGTTTACGGCCACCAATAACATCCCCCAAAAAGTGAAGTCCAGCTTCGATGCTTATGCCGATTACTTTTTGGGGACCCCGGAATTCCGCTGTTATTACCGAATAATCCATTCAAGATAACGCGATTTTAACAGTGGTGTAGGCAGATACCCCCACTTTCTCAAATGCAGAAAACTATACTTGGACTTTCTCAACAGCCTCACCGCATCGGTAAGATGCGGTCTTTTGCATCGAATCGAGGCCGGTTCGAGGCGTTTTTTACTGGCGCAGGTCGTTAACCCCGGCGTAAATCAATTCGAACAATTCGTCGATATGTTCTTCTTCAATGCAGGAAAAAGCGACGCGCAAATCGGTGTCTCCGAGAGCGATCGTTCCGACGCCGTATTTGTCCAGCAGATGGGCGCGCAGCGTTTCGGCGTTGACCGTTTTTAACTTCAGGCACATAAAGTAACCGGAATTGAACGGGTAATATTCCCACGCATCGTCAAATTTGCCGCTGTCCAGCAGCCGCTTTACCCGGTTTGCTCTCCGTTTAATGATTTCGTACTTCTCCTGTTTTTGCCGCGCGTAATCGGGAGATTGGAGAGCATGCAGCACGAACGTTTGCGACGGATGAGGCCCACTGGAAATGGTGGCGCGGATAATGCCCGCCGTTTTTTGCTCAAGCGCGCCGATCAGCGCCTGGCTGTTTGCGGCGTAGGTGACGAAACCTACGCGAAATCCCCACACGTATTCCTCTTTGGTGGCGCCGTCCACTTTAACCGCCAGCACGCGCGGATGAAGATCCGCGAGTTTTCCGAACAGCGATTCGCGGAGCGAATCCTCGAAAAACAAGCCGTAATAAGCGTCGTCCGAAACGGCGACGACATTGATGCCCGCTTCCGCCGCATCGCGGATTGCGGCGACAATCCGCTCTCCTTCTTCCGGTCCGGGAGTATATCCCGTCGGGTTGTTCGGGAAGTTCAGCACGACGATCGCTTTTCCTTTATGCTTCTGCGCCATCATCGCATCTCTGAGGGCGTCGGCGTTGAATGTTCCTTCGCCGGTGTAGAGCGGATAGTTTACGATTTCCGCTCCTCTGCGGATGCCGAACGTCAGCTCGTAATTTTCCCAGTTTTTGTCCGGGATAATGACGCTGTCGCCGCTGTCCGCAAACAGGTCGGCGACGATGCTGAGACCGTGTGTCAGCGCATTCGTCACGATCGGTTTGCCGAACGTTTTGCCTTCGAGCGACGGGGTATCCTCGATCATCTTTTTCCGCCATGCTTCCCGGAGCTCCGGCTTTCCTTCGGGCGGGGCGTATGGATAAAGATCCTTCGGCGCGTAGCTCGCAAGCGTATCCTGAATGACGGAAAGATGCATCGGAGCGCCGTCTTCCATCGCGATTCCGATCGTCGCGTTGTATTTTTTCGCCTTCGCTTTCGCTTCCGCGGACTGGCTGATGATGCCTTCCTTCGGAAAATAAATCGACTTGCCCAGAGTGGAGAGCATTGCGTAAACATGCGGGTTTTCCCGTTCGATTGTTTCGTTCAACTGCTGTGCTAGCGGGTTCATTGCGTCCATCCTTCCAACTATAAAGTGCTCCATAGGTTAATGCATATTATAGCATTTTTCGCGGCGGAACGTCACTTTTTTGCGGAATGCGGACTGTATTTTTTCATCAGTTCTACCGTTTGGGCGTCAAGCTCCTCCCGGCGGCTTTCCAAACCGGATATGATTTGCCGGAAATGCCGTTCGTTTAAATTTTGCCCGAACTTGAACTTTGCGGATATTTCCTCGACTGCTATTTTTACAAGAGCGACGCCCTTCAGTCTTTGCGCATAGGCATCGTCGGCGGGGTCGATCGGAGCGTAGCCTCCCTCGGGCTGAAGCTTCTCCATGAAGGCGGTGAACGCTTCCGCTTTACGTCGACAACCTGAGCCGTTCCTTTCACGACTGCCGATTTGAAATACGAAGTAGCCGGGCAGGCGAATGTCGGATCGGAGAAATACGACGGGATAAGGGCGTATTCTTTGGCGACGGCGAAACATACCCGGCGATCGTGCCGCAGGTCTTCCATCTTTTGTCCGATTTTGCTGCCGTGAAAATAAATGCTGCCTTTGTGGTATACAAAATTGAGCGGAGTGACATGGGGCCGCCCGTCTTCTCCGATCGTTCCGAGAAAGCCGAACGTCATTTCCGCCAGAAAATTCCCGACATCTTCCTTGTCGTCGATCGCAAATTCGCTTCTTCTCATCCAACTCTCTCCTCCTCATCGAGTTTTCGGTGAAACGTTCTGATATGAACATAAAGGAAGTATTGACATAGAAAAAGAGCCAATTTACATTATTTTCATTAGACCATTCGCACAGTCGAGGTGCGGCGGCGGAGGGGAGCCGATGGATTTTCTCATCCCGTTCAACGTATATTTGCAAAAACACCGCTTCAAACGGGCGGCGCTTTATCACGCGCTGCGGGACGCAATTGTCGGCGGCGCTTTGCCGTACGGGACCAAGCTGCCGTCCAGCAGGGAACTGGCGCGCCTCTACGTCGTGTCCAGAGGGACGGTCAATCAGGCGTACGAAATGCTGCTGGCCGAAGGGTACGTTACCGCCAGCGTCGGGAGAGGGACGCATGTGTCGTTCCAGCGCCGGCCTGGCGGGGCACCCGGCGATAACCGGACCGACATGCGGCTTTCCGCATGGGGCGAACGGGTGAACGGCTTCCCTCTGCGCGAAGCGAAGCATGCGGCAAAGATCGAATTCACTCTGGGGATGCCCGATAAAGCGGCTTTTCCCGTTCATGAATGGAACCGGCGGATGCGCGCCGAAGTGCGGCAAATGGTGGACCGCCAGTTGAGCGACGCTTTTATGGCGCAAGGGCACTTGCCGCTGCGCGAGGCGATCTCCCTCTACTTGCGCCGAAGCCGCGGCATGGATGCGGCACCGGAACAGATCGTCGTCGTCAACGGTTCGATGCAGGCGATTGCCCTGTTGACCCAGCTGCTCGTGAATCCGGGAGAACCGGTCGTTGCGGAGAACCCCGGCTATGCCGGAACGCGGCGGGCGATTGAAGCGGCCGGCGGCGTCGTGCTCGCCGCGGATGTCGACGCATGCGGGATGAAAGTGGAAGATTGGCCTTCACGACTGTTGTTCGTCACCCCGGGCAAACAGTTTCCGACCGGCGCCGTGCTGAGCCTGGAGCGCAGGCGGCAATTGCTGGAGTGGGCCGCAAGACGGGGGGCGGTCATCGTCGAGGATGATTACGACAGCGAATTCCGCTGGGGCGGCAGGCCGATTGAACCGTTGAAAGCGCTGGATACGGAGGACAGGGTCGTTTATATCGGCACGTTTTCCAAAACGATGCTGACCGATTTGCGCATCGGTTACGTCGTGCTGCCTGCAGGGTTGACCGCGCCATTCGTTAAAGCAAAGCAGCTTTATGAGCCCCATCCTACGGGCATCATGGAACAGCGGGCGCTGGCGGCGTTTATGAACGCAGGCCGGTACGAACGGCATTTGCGGAAAATGAAGCGGGTTTACAGCAAAAAATACGAGACGCTTCTCCATTTGCTTCAGGAAAAGCTGTCCGACTATTTCCGCGTTGCGGAATCGGAAGCGGGCCTGCACATTTATGCGGAGTGGAAACACTCGGAGGAAGCGTATTTGCGGTATAAAGCGGCATGTCTTGAAGCGGGGGTGCGCTGGCAGGACGCCGGCGCCTGTTTTGCGGACCGGCCGCGTCCCGCCGCCTGTTTCGGTTTTTCCCATTTGACGGAACGGGAAATGCGGGATGGAGTCGGCCTGATGGCCCGAATCGGGAAAGATGCGCTTAGCGGCACATCATGATGCAAAAATGGCGGTTGAAAAGGGCAGGTGTCAATAGTCTGTGAAAATGTCAGGTTAATTGTTCTATGAAAATGTCAGGGATGATGCCTGACCGGAAATGCATCA
>JAWLCZ010000056.1:0-20290 GCA_041686835.1 Paenibacillaceae bacterium
CAGATACACTTAAAGCGGAAGGAGTTAATCCACTGGAATCCAGTGCGAACCGTGTGCCGGATCTGTGGGATTCCCCGCTCATCTTACTACTACCATAAGAAACATCCGCAACGTCAGAAGCCTGTCAGTACAGGGCGGCCGATTCCCGGGTATTCGGTTGACAAGAGCGGACGCAACATTTCGGATACGCGGATTAAACAATATTTGTTGCGGCTGAAACAATCACACCGAATTCGATACGAAACGTACTGAAATCGGTGTGTAGAAACGCGATACGTATATGAACCACAAGGGTCTTCCAAATAAATCCTGCGTCGGAAGGGCAGAATAAGCATGAAAGTGTTTGATAAAGGGGACGTATGGATGATTGGAAAAAGGATGCGTCATTTCAGCCGTTATCGTGATATTGCCATCGCTTTGATCCGCCATGGATTTGGAATCGTAGTCGAGGAAATCGGTTTAGCCCAGTTCCACTCTTTCCCTCAGAGACTGTTCTTCGAGCCCAAGAAAAAGGATTCCAAAACCGTCGGCGAACGGATCAGGCTTGTTCTGCAGGAATTGGGACCAACGTTTGTAAAATTGGGGCAAATCGCAAGTACGCGCCCGGACTTGCTTCCCGAAGAGATCATCAGTGAGTTGGAAAAATTGCAGGATCAAGTGCCTCCTTTTTCTTTTCAGGAAGTGCGCGGCATTATTCAGGAGGAATTGGGAGATGAACTGGATCGCATTTTTCAACATTTTGAAAATATTCCGCTGGCCGCCGCGTCCATTGGCCAAGTTCATCGAGCCGTCTTGCGGTCCGGCGAACATGTGGCGGTCAAAGTGCAGCGTCCGAATATCGTCCGTGTGATTGAAACCGACTTGGAAATCCTTCAGGATTTGGCCTCTCTCGCTGAACACCGTCTGGAATGGGCGGCAAAATATCAAATCCGGGATATGGCAGATGAATTCTCCAAGTCTCTTCGGGCAGAACTCGATTATACGATGGAAAGCCGCAATGCGGAGAAAATCTCCAATCAGTTCAGGAATGACCCTTCTGTCTACGTTCCAAAAGTATTTATGGAGTATTCCACCAGGAAAGTGCTCACTCTGGAATACATTGACGGTGTCAAACTCAATGAGCCGGATCGACTGAAGCAGCACGGGTACGACCCGAAACGTCTGGCGGAACGTCTTACGACAGCGATGTTTCAGCAAATTTTCAACAACGGTTTTTTCCATGGAGATCCTCACCCCGGCAATGTAATCGTCTTACCGGGAGAAGTGATCGCGTTTATCGATTTTGGCATGATGGGACGGCTTACTCCCGAGATGAAATACCATTTTTCTTCTTTGGTTATTGCCTTGATGCGTCAAAGTACGGACGGGGTCATCCGAGCGATCGTCCGAATGGGACTCGTGTCTGACGATGTGAATATGGAGCGGTTGCGCGGCGATGTGGAACAGTTGAGGGATAAGTATTACGGTGTCCCGCTAAGTCAAATCCGTCTCGGGGAAGCTGTCAATGACCTGTTTCGCACAGCGTTTCGGCATTCCATCCGGATTCCCGCCGACTTAACGTTATTGGGCAAGACTTTGCTGACGCTTGAAGGCGTTGTGGAAAAACTGGATCCTGATTTTAGCATCTTCGACATTGCGGAGCCGTTTGGGCGACAATTGCTGAAGGAACGATTGCAGCCCAAAAATGTGGCGGAAACGGTATGGAAACGTGTTTCCGATTACGGGGAGCTGCTGTTCGATCTTCCCAAACACATGAAAGAAGTTGCCTCTTTGCTCAGACGGGGGAAACTCCGTCTTGAGATGGCCCTTCCTGAATTCGATCTATTTTTGAAAAAATTGGATCGGATAAGCAATCGATTGTCATTCAGTATCGTGTTGTTAGCCTTCAGTATCATCATGGTGGGGGTTATTATCGGTTCTTCTCTGGGCAGACAATCAACCTGTTGTTGAAAATTCCGGCTATCGAGATTGGTTTTGGGATGGCGTCACTCATGTTTTTGTGGCTGTTATATTCGATCTACAAGTCGGGAAAATTTTAGTCGCTATAAAATATTTTCTTATCTTTAAGAATTTCAAGTGTAATCTCTTTCGCTTTCGCACTATTTGCGTTATTGTCAGCCTGTATGTTCGTGACAAAAAAATACACATCATGATTCCTCTCGACGTATCCGATAAACCATCCGTTCACGGGTATACCGTTGATCACATTGTCGACCCACCCGGTTCCCGTTTTTCCGGACATGACCGCGTTCTTTTTTTTGTCCAAAACAAGAATTTTTTTCACTATATCGATATTTTTGCGGCTAAAAGGGAGCTGATAGCTGTAAAACTTTTTTAAAAACTCCAGCTGTTCCCGCGGCGATATTTTTAATGAGGATTGAAGCCAAAACTCCGTGAGACCGCCCGATATGTCCTTGTTTCCATAACGAAGGGCGTCAAGATATTGTTGCTCCTTTTGCTCGCCGACTTGTTCGGCTACCCGTTGAAAATACCAGATGACCGAATTTTGAATCGCGGAAGTTAACGTTTGATCGCGATTCCATGCTTCGAACGGATAAACGGTACCGTCCCATGTGAACGTTGTGTTTTCATCCTGCAGCACACCGGTTTCCAAACCGATCAAGGCGTGCGGTATTTTAAACGTGGAAACAGGCGACACCGCCTTCTCGCTTTGTTCTTTGTTATAGATCGTATACTTGTTTTTCTTCATGTCATAGAGCAAAAATGTGCCGTCATATCCGGTGAAGTATTCTGACAGATCCTCGTATTGATAGATAGGTTTCTTGTGTTGTGATTTTAGTTCTTGCGCATATCCCGTCGCATGTACAACGCCACTCGTGATCAATATACCGGCAGCAACCAACAAACCCGTTAGTTTTTTTAGAAGCATGTTTCACCCTCCGATCTTCGTTTTTTCGCAACCCGGGATTATTCAGGATGATTTCCCGTCCTGTCTCCTATAGTAAAGGGAGTTGTAATATTTTGGTAGGCCAAATGCATTGTCATTCCCTGCGCAGCATGCTCCAGGTTGTGGCAATGATCCATCCATAAACCCGGGTTGTTGGCTGTAAACGCAACCTCATACATATCGCCCGGCTCAACCAACAAGGTATCCAGCACAAGAGGACTGCCGCTGATAGGTTTGCCGTTCTTGCTCAAGACATGAATATGGTGTCCGTGAAGATGTATAGGATGGTCTGCAAAACTCTTATTGACAATAGTTGTCTTCACAATATCTCCCTCTTGCACCATAAAGGTCGGCGTGTGCGGGAAAACTTCTCCGTTGATCGCCCACAATTGGTTTGTTTTTCCGTTATAATTTCCAACATACAATTGATCCAGGATCATCGTAAATTCTCTGTCAAACGCTGTTGATGAACCGTATGGTGAAGATGCGGGGGTTCCGTAGGAAGTCGGATCGAATACAGTGCCCTCTTCCAAAGCCTCCGCTTTCCCTTGCCCGTCTTTGCTGAATACGATGCCGGACTCTGTATTTTCATGGTAAAGAGCAAGAGTGACAGGCTTCTCCGGCATGGTGAATGTCACATCATATCGCCCGCCGCCCCCGATTTTCAGCAAGCTGCCTGTCAGAGTGCCCGGTTCATGGATGTCATTTCCGTCGATCGCGGCAACCTTGTAAGACGTTCCGTTCAACGTGAAAATCTTCGTTTCGCTGCTGCCGTTCACCAGACGGAGTCTGACTTCCGTTCCAGGTTTCACGGCCTTAGCTTGAAGCGTATCTGAAAAATCCAATGTCGTAACCGTACCTTCAGGCGTTTCCCAATCATGAGCTAAAGTCGTGATATCCAAGGGACCTTCATTTCTTTTCTGATTCTCGGGCAAAATGATGAATGCACCAAAAAGTCCTTTTTGGACCTGGATGGAAGAGACTTGATGGGAGTGGTACCAGTGGCTTCCCGTTTCATTCGCGACAAAGCGGTACGTATAGGACTCTCCCGGCATGACGGCATCCTGGGTCATTCCTGCCACCCCGTCCTCGGCATTCGGGACATCCACTCCATGCCAATGCAGCGTAACGCCTTGATCAATATCCTTGTTCACCAGCGTGACTTCTACCAGGTCCCCCTTATTGACAACAAGCTGCGGTCCCGGAGATTGGCCGTTGAAAGTCCAAGCTTCGATCGTCCTGCCCGAACTGAGCTTGAGCATCTTTTTTTCCGCGTAAAGGGTAAATCGTTTGTCGGGTTCCCCTGTTTTGGGGCCTGTCAAATCCACAACGCTCACCATTTTATTTCCGTTCGTCGCTTGGCTGTGGTCGCTTCCATGATGCATGGAAACATTCACGAATCCGGTTCCCCCGCCGTCATCGATTAAGTCATGGTTCACCATTTCCATCGATTCAGGAAATTTGCTGGCTTGAAGCGACCAGGTATACCCGCTCAACGCGGCAATCATGAAAACGGCGGCAAATCCTGCGCCTCTCCGGATCCGGGCGGCAAAACCCGGTTGACGAAACCGGATTCTCTCCACCCGCCGTTTCTGATACAACCATAGCAAACCGGCACATAGGATTAGAATTCCCAGATACGTAGTGGATTCCTTTACATCCGGAATGGCCGGTACGTTGATCGTAACCAAATAAAAGGCCAAAATCGTTCCAATCGACATGGTGTGTATGGGCGCCAAAATAGAGATCAGGCCATCCGGGATAGCGGAATCGGCTTTTTTCAGCTTTGGCATAGAAGACCTGATGACGAACAATGCCGGCAGAGCCATCAACGGCAAAATGACGACGACACGGTCCATCACGAAGAACCATCCAAGAAACAGCAGGATCAGGATCATCATGGCGAACCACAGGAAGAAGAGGATCAACCCCACCCAAAGTCCGATTCGTGTCATCCGGCTCCACAGGTTCACATTCCCATTGCGAAATGCCGCATATTTGATGTTATTCGCCATGAGGCCGGTCAGTCCCCAAACGAATACAAGCGCCACTAAAATGATAAACTCCATGCCATAAAACACTTCGAGCATTTGGTTTTTGCCTCCTTAAATTTGGACCTTTTCGTTCCAATCGATGCGGTAGTCGTACATCCACGCGTGCGAGTGCTTGTTCGCAGACTTCAAAAAGTAGGGGAGCATCAGGTCGCGGAAAAACACCTGAATCGGGTTGGTCGCATGTTTGCGCTGTCCAAGGCTTCTGGAATACTGAACGATTCGTTCCACCCTGTCCCGCCGGAGCTCTTGAAATCTGGAAAAGGCCCGCTCCACATGTTCGATATCCCTTACGCATTTGGCGAGCATCATGGCGTCTTCCAGCGCCAGAGAAGCGCCTTGCCCGGCATTCGGCGATGTGGCGTGTATCGCGTCGCCGATAAGAACGGCGGAACCGCTATGCCAATCCGTTTGAGCGGTCATATCGTATATGGGATATACCCCGATTTCACCTTCCGTCCATCGAACAATCATTTCGGAACAGGCTCCCAATCATCCCGATATAATTCGGTGATTTTGCGCCGCCATTCCATTGCGGGTATGGCCTGCAAATCCCTTCGCGTCGGAGTGCCGGGATAATCCATATTCCCGAACCAGTAGATTTCACCGTTTTCCTTGACCAGATAGCCGAAAAACGCCTTCTTGCCAAAAACCATATGCTGTACTCCAGGTTCATGCGGAATGGTTGTGCTGCGCGCGAATCCGCCAAAGCTGATCAGTCCCGTAAAAGAAGGCTCCGCCGCGTTGGGCAGAATGATTTTCCGTGTTCTCGAATGAATGCCGTCGCAGCCGACCAGAAAATCTCCGGTAACGGATGTCCCATCGGCAAAACAGGCGGTCACATTGCCGCTTGACATATGCAGATCGACGAGCTGTTTGCCTAATTCGACCGGGATGCCCTGCCGCTGCGCTTCTTCTCGCAACACTTTGTGCAGAAATCCTCTTTTTATCGTATATCCCTGAGGCTCGCCCCATTGTTGGCCGACGTTGCCCAACCATTTGCCTCTGCCGCTTCGAAAGCTCATGATGCGCATTTCGAAGCCTTCCTTGCGGATGAGGCCGTCAATGCCCAGTTCCTTCACAATGCGTATTCCATTGCGTGCCACATTCAGGAACAATCCCGCATAATCGTCATGCTCCGGCATCGCTTCGTAAATCGCCGGCTCACAACCGGCTCTTTTCAGGAATATCGCGGCGGCGGGCCCGGCGATACCGCAACCGATGATGATAGCTTTCTTTTTTCTCCTCATGTCGTTCCCTCCCAGAGTCATTTCTGTTTCCGTCGAATCTTCTTCGTAATATCTTAAAAATTAAGATATTTGTGCCAGCTAATCCTCTCCATCCATCATACGGCGGAGTTTTGTTTCCATGAAACGGCCAAAGTCCGGATTTATCCTGGACTTAAGTCGGGTTGACCATCCGAACGGCTGGCCTGTACCCGGTAGAATACGTTTTGGTTTGGAGCCTGTGATATAATTCGGTATACATCCAATGCGCAAAAAAAGCTTTTTGAACGGATCGGGGGAAATATCAATGGATCACAAACAATCGGCTCAACAGCATCTCAATCAATCTCTTCTTGACGCTTCCAAGCGGCTTTCCACACAAACCGTCATTTTTCACCAAACCGTGGCCGGCTATCTGGGTCTGAACATTACCGATCACAAATGCCTGGATATTGTTCTCGGAAGGGGGAGAGCAACAGCCGGGCAGCTGGCTGAGCTGACAGGACTTACGACAGGCGCAATCACAAGCGCGATTAACCGCTTGGAAAAAGCGGGATATGTACGTCGAGTGAAAGATCCGAATGACCTTCGAATGGTCATTGTAGAACCGATCCATACCCATTTGCACCGGATCAAGGAAGTTTTCGCACCTTTAAGCGACGCCATGATCGAGCTCTATTCCCGTTACAGTCCGAACGAACTTCAATGCATTCTCGATTATATCGAACGATCCAATCAAATCTTGACCCGTCAAACGGATCGATTGAGAAAGAAAACCAGAAAAAAACAGTAACAGGTTACTGGCAGTTTGACGGGAAATTGCCAACGACAAGTTTTCATTGAAATAGGGATGTGGGGTCATTCCGCCGGCGGTCCTGCTATAAAAAGGAAATATCGACACGAAACAAGAATAAATATAGGAAGGCTCAGGGTTAAAAAATCCATTCGGAGGAAGGCGATTCGCATGAAGCAAATCAGAGTCGGAATTATCGGGCAAGGCAGAAGCGGACGGGATATCCACGCATACTCGGTAGGAAAGCTGCCGGATCTGTACCGGATTGTCGCCGTCAGCGATCCTCTTGAAGAGCGGCGGATTCGGGCCAGGAACGAGTTGGGCTGCGACGTTCACGCCGACTATCGCGAATTTCTGGAGAGAAAGGATCTGGACTTAATCGTTAATGCAACTCCGAGCCACATGCATGTTCCCGTTTCGCTGGAGTTTCTCCGCAGCGGCTTCCATGTCCTTTGCGAAAAGCCCGCAGCTAGGTGGGTGGCGGATGTTGACAAGCTGATTGAAGCTTCCGAAGCGTCGGGGAAGTTGATTGCTTTTTTTCAGCAGTCCCGGTACGCGCCCGCTTTCCAGCAAATCAGAAAAGTCATCGAGTCGGGGAAAATCGGGCGTGTAGTTCAGGTCAGCATCGCCTATAACGGATTTTCCAGGAGATGGGACTGGCAAACGCTGCAAAAAAATAACGGCGGCAATTTGCTCAATACGGGACCGCATCCGGTGGATCAAGCTTTGCAGTTTTTCGGCACCGATACGATGCCGCAGGTGACTTGCATTATGGACCGGTCGAATACATACGGCGATGCCGAGGATTACGTCAAACTCCTTCTGCGCGGAAACGGAAGGCCGACGGTTGATGTGGAAATCTCCTCCTGCTGCGCCTACCCCGGACCTACTTACCAGGTGCAGGGGACAAGAGGTGGAATTAAAGGTTCGGCGAATGTGGTGGAATGGAAATATTTTAAAGAAGAGGAGGCTCCCGAACAGCGTTTGATAACGGAACCGCTCAGCAAATCGGACGGCACCCCCGCTTACTGCAGGGAAGAATTGCGTTGGTACAACGAAAGCTGGACGATTGATCCGGACGAAGGGGCGGATCTGTTCCTTACGATGGCCGTGAAATTTTATACGATGCTGTATAACGCCTTAGTTCACGGAAAGCCGTTGGAAATCACTCCTTTGGAGGTTCGCCAGCAAATTGCGGTCATGGAGGAGTGCTTCCGGCAAAATCCCGAGTTTGCAAGAGAGCATCAATTCTAACGGATTTCTTATCTTGAACCGAACGGGGCAATCCGAATCCCACATGGCGCTATTCGGAATGGCGACGAGCGCGCAACGAAGGATAGTGTTCCTGGACTGCGCGTCAAATGGCCGGCAGCATTTTTCCCAACGGACTGTTCCCGTTAATCATTTCCCGCAGTTCATATACGGAAATGGGGAACATCGGAAAACCGGCGTAATACGGCGCGATTTCATAAAGCTGAAAGTAAACGACTAACGCTTTGTCCGCAATGTAATAATCTTGATCGGGACGAATCCCCTTAAATGGTCCAAGCAACGGCAAATCGCGCTCTTCGATTTGCACCCGGATGTTTTCGGAAACGGTTTGCACATAAGGGCTTCCCGGTTTAAACAGTTCGCTTAACGAATACGCTTTTCCCGCTCCCAGGTCAAACGTCAACGATTTCACAAAAGTCATTCCGTGCGCCATGGGCGGAGTGTAGGCATAATTTACCTGCGTCAAACTCAGTACGCCACGTTCATTCGTTTTGAGTTCATAAAAACCGTACATTTCAGTCCTTCCCTGTATTTGAACCTTTAGCTGCTCGGCAATCAACTGTTGAACCTGCGCGACGATTGACTGATTGATCTTTTCCTGCACCCTTTGATTTTGCATGCCGACAACTCTCGGATAATAGATTCGCACATTGGGCGCGATATACGGGACGGTTTGGACAACTGCCGGAAACCGCTTCAGATCCATGGCCATACAACGCCATTCCTTTCGCTGGTTATATTGCTGATGTCAGCGTATGCGGAGAAGCGGGTGACGGACATTTGTCCCGGATCAGCTCATATAAAAAAGCGTTTACGCACGGATGAAAATGCGGTAATATCTAGTGGAAATTAATGGGTTTCCATTAGGGGGGTACATATGCAGGCATACATAGGGAGGATGATGGCCGTCATGCTTCTCGCCAGCTTTATTTTTTCCGGATGCAGTGCGCCAAAGCAGCCGTTGGACGCTTTCGATCAAGCGAAGAAACTGGGGAAAGGCGTCAATCTTGGAAACGCTCTCGAAGCTCCGAACGAAGGGGATTGGGGTGTCGTGCTGCAGGAACCGGATTTCAAAATCATCAAGGGTGGCGGATTCGATACGGTACGGGTTCCGATCAAATGGTCCAATCACGCTGCTGCCGAACCGCCATATACGATCGACGAGGCATTTTTCAAGCGGATTGACTGGGTCATTGACAACGCGCTTGAGAACAAGCTGAATGTCGTCATCAACATGCATCACTATGATGAAATTTTTCAGGATCCGGACGCTCATCGCGAACGGTTTATCGCGATCTGGGAACAAATCGCGCAAAGGTACCGGAAAATGCCCGATCAGGTGTATTTCGAACTGTTGAACGAGCCCCACGATCAGCTGACATCCGACAAATGGAACGCGTTGTTCAATGAAACATTGCAGCGCATCCGTAAAATCGACAACCGGCACACGCTCATCGTCGGCGGAGCGGATTGGAACGGCGTTCCCGCCCTGTTTTCGCTGGACATACCGAAAGAAGAGCGGAACGTCGTGGCCACTTTCCATTTTTACAGCCCTCATTTGTTTACCCATCAAGGCGCGGAATGGATGTCGGCCGAGTATGGAACGACGAATGTCAAATGGCCGGGACCTCCCGAAACGGAGCTTGAACCGGCGGAAGCGGCCCCGGGCTGGGTCAGGCAGTGGTTCCGGGACTACAATACGCTGCCGTACGAGGAAAATCCGGCCGGTCCGAAGCCGCTTATCGAGGAACTCGACAAGGCGGCCAGGTGGAGCAAGCAGAACAACCGTCCGCTGTGGCTGGGCGAATTCGGCGCGTACAGCAAAGCCGATATGCAGTCCAGGGCGAACTGGACGGCATTCGTTCGTTCCGAAGCGGAAAAGCGCGGTTTTTCTTGGGCGTACTGGGAATTTCGCTCCGGATTCGGAGTCTATGATAAAAACTTTAGTCAATGGAACGAACCGCTGCTGCGCGCTTTAATTCCGGAACATTAAGGGATGACTCGATCGGATGGGATGGAGGAACGATGAACCGCGGAAGCCTTTTTCAGCCGTCTTTGACTGAAGGGGACTATCACCCTCAAGTGGTTTCTTATTATTTCAAACAGTGGAACGACTTTCAAATGCCTTTTCATTCGCACGACGCTACGGAAATCATGTATGTCATTGCCGGCGTGTGCCGGATTGAAATTGAACGGAACCAAACGGCGGCGGAAAGCATGACGCTGAAAAAAGGGGAGTTCATTCTAGTTGACGCGAACGTTCCGCACAGATTGATAGTGGAGAAAGACGCCCCTTGCCGAATGTTGAACGTAGAGTTCCGGTTTATCGACCGCAAGGGAATGTTTCCATCCATAAAGGATTTGGCCGGTGAAGACGGGACGCTCGTTTCTCTGCTTTCGGCGCCTTGTCCTTATCTGGTGCTGCGGGATCCGGACGAAGTTTACCATGTGCTCAAGCGACTGGTACTGGAACTGGACAGCGGGGAAAAGGGCAACGGAACGATGATGCACCTGCTTTTTTCGCAGCTTTTGATCCGCATCGCCAGGCTTCGCAAGGAAACGGAAAACACCGGATTACAGCAGACGGATTATTATGTGAAACAGAGCATCGAATTTCTTCACCACAATTATGACAGAGATATTCGGGTGAAGGACGTCGCCTCGGCCGTCAACCTGCATCCGGGCTATCTTCACCGCATTTTCAAATTGCACACCGGACGGACCCTAACCGAGTATTTGACGGGAATCCGGATGGAAAAGGCAAAGATGCTGCTTTTGCAAACCGATATTCCGGTCACGGATATATCCGATTATGTCGGGGTGGCGAGCCGGCAGTATTTTCACTCCCTTTTCAAAAAATATACGAAGCAAACTCCGTCGGAATTCAGAAAATCGGCGGAAGCCTTCAAGCGGGATTACCGTTAGAAATCCTTCGGGCGGATAAATAAAAGTGAGGATTTTTGACACCTTCCATTCAAACAAGTCACAAATTTGATAACGCTTTCGCTTGGCCGCCTGATAGAATCGGTGCTAGGAATGCAATTCATAAAGTGACTTATGGAGGTTGAATATCATGTCGTTTAAAGTTGCTTTTATCGGGGCGGGAAGCATCGGGTTTACCCGCGGCCTTCTGCGCGATCTGCTGGCCGTTCCGGAATTTCGCAATATCCGGGTGGCGTTTACCGACATTCATCCGCGCAATCTGGAAATGGTCACCGAGCTTTGCCAGCGGGATATTCGCGAGAACGGCCTGTCCATCGAAATCGAATCGACCACCGATCGCAGGGAAGCGTTAAAAGACGCCAAATACGTGCTCTGCACCATCCGGGTCGGCGGGCTTGAAGCGTTCGCGACAGATGTCGACATTCCGCTGAAATACGGCGTTGACCAATGCGTAGGCGACACGCTGTGCGCGGGAGGAATCATGTACGGCCAGCGCGGGATAGCGGTGATGCTGGACATTTGCAAAGATATCCGGGAAGTCGCCGCGCCGGACGCGCTGCTGCTCAACTACGCCAATCCGATGGCGATGATGACATGGGCGTGCAACAAATACGGCGGCGTGCGGACGATCGGGTTGTGCCACGGCGTGCAGGGCGGGCATTGGCAAATTGCCCAAGCGCTCGGATTGAAGCAGGAAGAAGTCGACATCATCTGCGCCGGCATTAACCACCAAACGTGGTATATCCAGGTCCGGCACAACGGGGAAGATATGACCGGCAAGCTGCTCGAAGCGTTTGAGAACCATCCCGATTTCAGCAGAACGGAAAAAGTGCGGATCGACATGCTGCGCCGTTTCGGCTATTACAGCACCGAGTCGAACGGCCACTTGAGCGAATATGTGCCCTGGTACCGGAAGCGTCCGGACGAGATTATGGACTGGATCGATCTGGGATCCTGGATTAACGGTGAAACTGGCGGTTACCTGCGGGTATGCACCGAAGGCCGCAACTGGTTCGAGACCGATTTCCCGAACTGGCTCAAAGATCCGGCTCTGGAGTATAAGCAGGAGAAACGCAGTCAAGAACACGGGTCCTATATCATTGAAGGGCTGGAAACCGGACGGGTGTATCGCGGCCATTTCAATGTCGTGAATAACGGCGTCATCACGAACCTGCCGAACGACGCGGTGATTGAAGCTCCGGGATATGTCGATCGCAACGGTATCTCGATGCCGGTTGTCGGCGATCTTCCGCTCGGCTGCGCCGCGGTTTGCAACGCCAGCATCTCGGTGCAGCGGCTTGCCGTGGAGGCGGCCGTCCATGGGGACGACAAGCTGCTTCGCCAGGCTTTCATGATGGATCCGCTGGTCGGCGCCGTCTGCAATCCGAAGGAAATATGGCAAATGGTCGACGAGATGCTGGTCGCTCAGGAACAATGGCTGCCGCAGTACAAGGAAGCTATCGCCGAGGCGAAGCAGCGGCTTGCTTCCGGCAATTTGCTGCCGACCCGAGACTATCAAGGCGCCGCCCGCCTCAAAGTGAAGACGGTTGAGGAGATGCGCCAAAACAGGGAACAAGCCAATAAAATGGCCGGAGAATCGGATAAAGGCCAAGATCGCGCGGCAGCCCGCTGATCGGATAAAGGAAAAGATGTTCCGTCAGCCCGCCGAATCCGACGAACGGAACGATGGCTTGGTCATCCGGATGCAGCACATACAGGCTGATTTTAATGGATAATAGGACCGGTCCCTTCTGCCTGGGAAGCGGCCCAATGCACGAACCGCCTCACTTTCCCGATAACAGCGGGATCGGGAAGAGAAGTATCGGTGCGCCATGCCCGCGACAGTTCGACCAGGGAACGCCACGGCTCGGGAAATGTTTCCAGCGCCCACCGAACGGCACGCGGTTTGCTGCATATATCGCCGCACGCCAATGTGCGCACGGCCCGGCACATCGTTTCCACCACATAGGCTTTATGGCTGAGCGGAAGGCGCCATGCGGGATCGTCCGGCTCGTTCGCCCAGTCCGCCCAATCCCGCAACCGGACGCTTACAGCTGCGCGAAGCTCGTCAGCCGAAACCGGTTCAATGAGCGTCTTCGGGTCCGGTCCGAAGAGAGGTATTCCGTGCTCGCGCACAATCCACCGTTCCAACACCCAGTTGGAACGGTGTTCACTCAGCCGTAAAACCTCGCCTCTCTCCAGGGTCGGATGCCGTTCGCCCGCACGAAAGCGTTTCAGGGCGGCGCGGTCCATGTACGCCCCTTCCAGATGTCCGGCATACTTGTTCGGGATTTGGGCCAGCCGGGTATGAAACAATTTCAGGACAGCAAACTTCTCCCCTGAAACGGGAAGTTCGGTTACGGCCAGGAAGTCCAGGTCGCTAGTATCGGGAGCGAAATCGCCCAAAGCGAGGGAACCGCGCAGATAGACGCCGACAAGGCCGTCTCCGAGCGCTTGTTGAATGCCGGGCAGCAGCGTTCGCAGCATTTGAGTCGCCTGATCCGGAACATTCATCATTGCGGGAAACTTCGAAAACCGCATGAAATCTCCTCCTGCCGGATGAAATGCATAATGAGCAAGCATTCTTATTGTATCTCCGCTTTTGAAGGCCGTAAACTGCTGAACTGTCTTTCCCCATTGCATTCCCCCTATCGGAACTCCAAACTTCACTTCCCGAGTCCAGGTTCGTTTAATACTTCGACAATAATATAAACGAAACTAGGCAATGAGCTATTTTTCCACTCTGTTTTGCCCTTCACGAAATATGTTAGTATAATGATAGTGGATTCAGACTAACAAAAAATTTGTATGGGATTGCGTTAATCGCCATAATGGAGTGAGCCATTTGCCAAAAAAGATCACGATGCAGCATATTGCCAATTACGTTGGCGTTTCCAAATTTGCCGTTTCGAAGGCGTTGTCGGGAAAATCGGGGGTCAGCGCCGAAACGAGGGAGAAAATATTCAAAGCCGCCACTCAACTCGGGTACTTTATTAAAACGGGAGACAGTCCGGAAGGGCCGGCGGCCAACCCGATCGATTTGACCAAAAATACGGCGAGAAAAGAATTCGTGGCCGTTCTCCTCCCCACGATTCCCACCAGATACCAAAGCAAAGATTCCGCCTATTGGGGACGCATTCTGGACGGCATTTCGCAAAGCTTGCAAAAACACGGGCTCGGCATGATTACCATTTCCGACGTAGACGAGAATATATCGGCCATTATTAATCCGCAGGGGCTTCTGGGCATTATCGGCGTCGGATTGATTGCCACTCCGGTTCTGTTGGAAGTGAGCAAATTAGGAGTTCCTTTCCTGTTGGTCGATCACGAAGATCCGCTCATACCGAGCGATACTTTGTTTATGAACAATTTTGAAGCCACGCGGCGTTTGACCAATTACTTGATCGGTCTGGGCCACCGTTCGCTGCAGTTTGTCGGCGGCATTTCCTATGCGAGAAGCTTCTACGATCGGTGGCTGGGCTTTCGCAGCGCACTGGAAGAAAACAAGGTGCAGCACGATCAGATCGCGGAACTGATTGATTTGCAGCGCTACAACAAGGAAGATTTTTACCACGAAATCAAAAGCTGTTTGAGCGGCAAGAAAGCGCAGCAGTTGAAGCCGACGGCATTCGTTTGCGCCAATGACAACATCGCGTTAACGGTCATTGCCGCATTGAAGGAGCTCGGCAGGCATGTTCCGAACGACAGCGCGGTAACCGGGTTCGACAACATTGATGAAGCGGAGAACAGTTCCCCCGCTTTGACCACGGTGAACAGCGCCAAAGAGCAGATGGGCGGCCGGGCTGTGGAATTATTGCTGTCGAGGTTGGAGAGAAAGGGCGGCATGTATGAAAAAACGTTGATGTGGGGCGACATCATCCTAAGAGAAACAACTTGACTAACAAACAACGTTTTGTTAGGCGATTACAAAAAATCCCACTAATTTTATTGACTGGGGTTATCTGGAATGTTATGATTTGGATATGTCATAACATTCCTTTTTTTTTGATTCGGAATTTTTTGATTTCCGCGAAAACGGGAAAAATTCGGAATCATCTCTCTGGGCGATTTGCGAGTGGGAAGGGGGGGCATTCCGCCAGGACTTCAGTTATTTACCGTTTCGACGAACCGGCCCAATTTCGGCAAGCTGCAAGCAACCCTATAAGAGTGAATTGGAGGGGGAAATATCCATGAAGAAAATGAAAGCGTTTTCTGTCGTTTTGCTCATTTTTGCTCTGCTGCTCAGCGCAGTCGCGTGCGGGGGAGGAACCGGACCCGAGCAAACGGCTTCCGAAGGGAATTCCGACGGCGCCAATGATGCGAACGCTCCGGAACAGGAAAATACGGATGGAGACAAGTCGAATGACGCCAGTGTCGTGTTTGATATGGGCGGAAGAACGATCAGGCTGGCGGCGTGGTGGGACGGTACTCCCAAAGCGGATACGGAGCTTGGGGAATTATCCGTCCAAAGACACAAGGAAGTCGAGAAAAAATACAACGTCAAGATTCAGTACATAAACGTTCCGTTCAATGAGATGGTCCAGAAGGTGACTTCCACCGCGTTATCGGGCGAGCCGTTCGCGGATTTGATCCGGCTGGAGCACAGATGGATACCCGGATTGCTGGCCGGCGGCTACCTTAAACCGCTGGACGACTTCCTTCAGGTGACCAGGGAAGACGTTTTGCCGAAGACGGTTCAATTGTTAGGCACTTTCAACGGCAAGCTTTACGGATTTAACGACAGCGCGAACGAAAGCGGCGGTTTGTTCTACAATAAAACGATGTTCAAGCGCGAAGGATTGCCGGATCCGTATGAACTGCAGCAGAAGGGCGAATGGACCTGGGACGCGTTTTTGGATGCGGCGAAAAAGCTGACCAAGGATACGAACGGCGACGGGAAACCGGATCAGTTCGGGCTCGGCGCGGATCCGACCATTCTGGCCAATTACTTGATTCATTCCAATGACGGTAAAGTGGTTGACGCGGAAACCGGAGAGGTCGCTTTCGATTCCCCGAACGCCATCGAAGCTTATGAATTCATGGCTGACTTGTACAACAAGCATAAGGTGATTAAACCGAACGAGGGCAACAACTGGGAAGATCCGCGAAAATATTTCACACAGGGCAAAGTCGGAATGACCCAGGGCTGGGTGTGGGAAGGCCCCGATCGCAAGCAAAACATGACGGACGAATGGGGCTACGTATTTTTCCCGAAAGGACCGAAAGCAAGCGACTACGTCGTTCCGGTAACGAACAGCAACATGTGGTTTATTCCCGCAGGGGCGAAAGATCCCGGAAAGCTTTATGAGATTTGGAAGGAACTCGTTCTCTGGGATAAATTGGAGGAAGGTTTTAACGAGTGGCTGGAGCAGTCGCTGCCGGATGAAAATTCCATCGACACCGCGAAACAGATGCCCTCGAAAATGCGGATGGAAAACTGGGAAGGGTACAATTTGGGAGAAGTGCTCTACGCCATGAATGATCGGATTGCCAAAGGCGAAGAGCCTCCGGCGACCGCCGTGGCCAAAGTGAAATCGGAAGCGCAAAGCCGGATTAATCAGGTTTTGAAAAAATAATCGTTCAGCGCAAGCTGAGCACCGATAAACGAGCGGAATGAAATCCCTATTTTCAAAAAAAGCAAATGGTGTTTGTAACTGCCATGCGATGAAATGGGGATTTCTTCCGCTTCTGCAGCAAAGAGAGGAGGGAAGCTTAACTTGCCGGTGAAAGCCATATTCAGCAAGGCTCTGGTCACAGCTTTGGCTGTCGTCGTTTTATTGTCATGTGCAGCATTGCCTGTTCTTCCTGGCGTTACCGAAAACGCGCTTGCGGAAACGGACAAAGGGACGTCCGAAGGAATCGCTGATGACGGCTCGCCATCCGTCGGCACGGTCCGGGAAAATGCGTACGACCGGTACATTGCCCGATACGGCAGCGAATCCAGACCGGATGAGCGGATCGTCATTGAAGCGGAAAATTTCAGCAAAGCGACCGGAATGAACGTGAAAATTTTGGACGATTTTGCAGGTTCGTCCGGCCAATCGATTCAAACGGATGAAACCGGATCCGTCGAATGGGAAATCGATGTGAAAAGCGCGGGCCTGTACAACATCGCCATCAAATATTTTCCCATCGAAGGCAAGAGCTCCTCGATTGAAAGAGAGTTTCTCATCGACGGCGCGCTCCCGTTTGAAGAGGCCGGGACGCTGGTGTTTCCAAGAATATGGGCGAACGAAAAACCGGAGATCGAGCGCGACAACCGGGGCAACGATTTGCGTCCCAGACAGAAGGAAGCCCCGATGTGGCAGGAAACGGTGTTCAAGGATATGGAAGGGTATTACGAGAAGCCGTATTCTTTTTATTTCAGCAAAGGAAGGCATACGATAGCGCTCGTATCTACGCGCGAACCGATGGCGATCGATTATTTGAAATTGTACCAGGAAAAAGAAACGCCGAAATATGCGGAAGTGCTTGAACGATATAAAGAAAACGGTTACAAAGAAGCGAAGAACGTGCTGATTAAGGTGCAGGGGGAAGACGCGACGCTCAAGTCCGCTCCCACGCTGTACCCGATTTCGGATCGGGCCAGTCCGGCTACGGAGCCATACCACGTTTCCAAAATTCGCATCAATACGATAGGCGGCTACAATTGGCGGATGCCGGGACAATGGATTGCGTGGGACGTGGAAGTGCCACAGGACGGCTTGTACCGAATTGCGATCAAAAACAGGCAAAACCTGTTGCGGGGCATTTATTCCACCCGAAAATTGTACATCGACGGCGAAGTGCCGTTTGCGGAGACGGAAAAGATTCCGTTCTACTATGGCAGAGGCTTTCAAATGAAAGTGATCGCCGGCGACGAGCCTTATTTGTTTTATTTGACGAAAGGCAAGCATCAGCTGAAGCTGGAAGTGACTTTGGGCGACATCGCCCCGCTGCTCAGACAAGTGGAATCGAGCGTCCTCGAGCTGAACGATATGTACCGCAAAATCTTGATGATCACGGGAGCGGTCCCCGATCAGTTCAGGGACTACGGATTGGAAAAACAGTTGCCGCAAATGATCGAGCTGTTTAAGAGGCAGAGCGAAACGCTTTCCGGCATAGCCGGAAAATTGGAGCAAATTACCGGCGAAAAAAGCGACAGGGCCGCCATTCTCAACACGATGGCCTACCAGCTCAAAGATTTGGCCGAACGTCCGGAAACGATACCGCGCAGGCTGGATCAATTCAAGACGAATGTGGGCGGTCTCGGAACATGGATTTTGCAGGTGAGGGAACAGCCGCTTGAGATCGATTACATTATCGTCAGTTCCGCGGATCAAAAGCTGCCGAAGCCGGAAGCGTCGGCTTTGCGCAAGATCGGACATGAGCTTTCCGCGTTCGTATATTCGTTTTTTGAAGACTACAACAGTATCGGCAACGTAAGCGAAAAAGAAGATTCGATTACGGTATGGATCGGAACCGGGCGGGACCAGGCGCAGGTGCTGAAAGCGATGATCGACGACACGTTCACCCCGAACAGCGGGATCAACGTCAACTTGAAGCTGGTGCAAATGGGCGTGCTCCTGCCTGCGACATTGGCGAAACAGGGACCCGACATCGCGATGCAGATCGGGAACGACATCCCCGTCAACTACGCGATGCGCAACGCGGTACACGATTTGACGCAGTTTCCCGATTTTGACCGGGTGGCGGAAAGATTCAAGGAAAGCGCGCTCCTGCCGTACCGCTTTAAAGACGGGGTGTATGCGCTGCCCGAACAGCAAGTGTTCAACATGCTGTTTTACCGGAAGGACATCTTGCAGGAATTGAACCTGCAGGTCCCGCAAACGTGGGACGATGTGTACAACATGATCCCGGTGCTGCAGAAACATCATATGGAATTCGCGCTCCCGCTGGAACAGAACGAGTCGCAGGTGGCGAATCTCGTTCCGAACCAGACGTTTGCCATGCTTCTGTATCAAACCGACGGGAGCTTTTATAAAGGAAACGGAACCGCAAGCGATTTGACTTCGGAAATTGCCATGCAAGCGTTCAAAAAATGGGCGGAGTTTTATACGAATTACAAGTTCCCTTTAAAATTCGATTTTCCCAACCGGTTCCGGACCGGCGAAATGCCGATCGGAATTGCCGATTATACGTTCTACAACCATCTTTCGGTATCCGCGCCGGAAATTCGCGGACTATGGGAATTCGCTCCCGTGCCCGGAACGAAAACGGCGGAAGGGACGATTCGGCGCGACGTCGCGAGCAGCGGCTCGTCGGTCGTCATGCTGAAGCAGACGAAAAATAAAGAAGCCGCCTGGGAATTTATGAAATGGTGGACGAGCAAAGAGACGCAAGTCCGTTTCGGCCGCGAAATGGAAGGCTTGATGGGGGCGGCCGCCCGTTATCCGACGGCAAATATTGAAGCGCTGAAAGAGCTTCCCTGGCCGGTGAAAGATTACCGCAATCTGGAAAGCCAGTGGGAATGGGTAAGGGGGATTCCCGAAGTCCCCGGCGGCTACTTCACGGGAAGGCATCTCGATAACGCGTTCAGGGAAGTTGTGAACAATGGCACGAACACGCGGGAAGCCCTGTCCGATTATGTGAGATACATCGATGAAGAGATTGTCTTGAAGCGGAAAGAGTTCAATCTTTCCCAGTAGTCAGGAGGGATCGTTATTTCTCAGCAAGCGAAGTTGTCGGAACCGACGGTTGCACCGCCCCGGAGCTTGACCGCCAAACCGGGCAAGCTGAACCGGCTTTGGCGGGAAATCAAGCTGAACAAACATTCCTATATATTGTTGTCTCCTTACTTTGTTTTATTTTGTATCTTTACGGTTCTGCCGGTCCTCACGTCCATCGTCATCAGCTTTACGTATTTTAACATGCTGGAATTTCCCCGCTGGGTCGGCTGGCAGAACTACGCAAGATTGTTTTTGGAAGACGATGTGTTTCTGATTGCGGTAAAAAACACGTTTTTGTTTGCGGCGATTACCGGACCGCTCAGCTATATCGCCTGCTTTCTGTTCGCCTGGCGGAGCTGGGCCTTGACGCTTTTGGTCTCGAATCCGACCTCGCCGGTGAACCCCTTGTCCCGCAGGTGCTGGGCAAG
>JAWLCZ010000057.1:0-20062 GCA_041686835.1 Paenibacillaceae bacterium
AAGCTGGAGAATAAAATTTACGTCACCTTCGTCATGTCGGAAGGCGATAACCTGCAGTACGATCAGCACCGGTTAAGGAAGCTGTGGGACGATCCCGGGCGGGGCAAAGTGCCGATTACGTGGACGGCAAGCCCGCTGCTGGCCGACGCCGCTCCGGCTATGCTGAACTACTATCAGCAAACGGCGACACCGAACGACTTGCTGATCGCGGGACCTTCGGGGGCCGGATATTTTTATCCGTCGCCGTGGCCGGACGATACGTTCGGGGCATTCCTGAAACAATCTAAGCCGTACCTGAAGCGTACGGGGATGACGATTCCGTATATTTTGAACCGCGTCAGCCATAATGATGTGCCGTTGACGGAAGCGGAAGCGCAGGCGTACATCGACCAACTCGATCCGCCCGGAGTGTTTTTGAATTGGGGGAGCCGTTTTGGCGTGACCATACTGAACGGCAGCTTGCCGCAGTCGTCCGTGCGCGGTTCGGGCAGCGTGCAGGAGGTCAAAAATATATTGGCGGAAGCTGCCGCCGGATGGGACGGCGAGTCGCCGCTGTTCCTTTCCCTCGGCGTCCTGGCCTGGTCGATGACTCCCTCCGACCTGGCGAATATTGCCGAATCGCTCGGACCGCAGTTTGAAGTCGTTCGCGGGGATCAATACTTCCAATTGATTCGAGAGGCGTACGGATTGAAGAAAAAGCATTGAGAGCCGGGACCGGCGGATCATTCCGCCGGTTTCTCATTGCCTATGGGCGTAACCCCTCCTGTTCTGGCGCGGGAAGATAGGGATGTTCACTCCAACCGAATAAGGATTAGGAATGATGGAGGCAGGAATGATGAAAGTCCCCGGAGGTCCGGGGTCTTATTTTTTTTCACGCACCCGATATCAAGTGACGGCTTCCAGTGAGCAAAATCTATGTAAGTATGATTTAATAGATATTTTACAAGAATTAGAGAGGAAGAGAATGCGAGGGATGGCAAGGATGAAGAGAGGAGAACGCAACACGATGAAAAAAATAGGTTTGCTGGCGGCAGCTTTTTTCTTTTTGGGGCTCGGGAACGTTAGAGCGTACGAAGCGCAGTTGACCTTATATCCTGATGTGGCTCCGAACGATTGGGCGGCGGAAAGCGTCTACTCGCTGTCGGCGGTCGGCATCGTTTCCGGTTTTCCCGACAACACGTTCCGCCCAAACGATACTTTGACGAGGGAAGCGTTTATCAGAATGCTGGTATCTTCAACGCCGCTGGATAGCGGAATCCAGCGTAAAATGATGTTGAAAGACGTGCAGCCGTCGCGCTGGTCCTATGCTTTTATCGAGCAAGCTTATAATAACGGACTGATCGATTTCATGGTGCAAGAGGACCGTTTTCAACCCGGGGCGTCGATGACCCGGGAAGAAGTGGCTGCCGTTGTAGGAAAATACTTGCTGGAACAGCAGCCGGAATCCGAACAACAGCTGTGGATCGAGTCCCGGTGGCAGGAGGAACAGAAGCGCCGCGCGTTTAAAGATGTCGGAGGTGTCGATGACGCCGTCATGCCCTATCTCTATGACGCATCTTACCGTAATATGATGGTAGGCGACGACAATGCCATGTTTCGGCCAGCCGCGTCATTGACGCGAAAAGAAGCCGCCGCGGTCGTCTACCGGGCGCTGAATGACCGATTGAACGGAGTGAAACTGCCGGCGGAGGCATTTTACGCGGTGAACTCTTACGGCAACATCAGTAAAATGAATGCGTTGAACGGTGTCATTTTCGGATGGTCGCATCTCGAATATACGGATGCCGGAACGGCGAAACTGAACGTCGACTCCACCGAATATTCTTTCCCTGCGGGATGGGAGACCGTTCTGGATACGGCGAATCGCAGCGGTGTTGACAAACACCTGATGGTCTTTGCCGGCAATCAAAACGATACGCTGAGCAAATTTCTCAGGGATGTGCCGGCCAGACAAGCGTTTATCGCGTCGTTGGCGGAAGCGGCGGAAAGCGAAACGTACGGTTTTTCAGGGGTATGCGTTGATTTTGAAGGGTTGCAGAGGGCGGAAAGCAAGCAAGATTACGTTTCCTTCCTGAAAGCTCTGAAAGACCGTTTGCCGACGAAAACGTTGACCGTAGCGGTGCCGCCGGTTGCCTACTACAAAGGCTATGATTTGGGCGAAATCGGAAAAATAGCCGATCGCGTCGTTCTGATGGCCTACGATTTCACCCATAAGGAAAGCAGACTCCCATCCGCGCCTTTGCCGCTTGCAAGCGAGTCGATACGGGAGGCGCTTCGATATATCCCGAAAAACAAGCTGCTTCTCGGCATTTCCAAACAGGCCAATCAATGGATTGAATCGCCGAACCACGAATTGCAGTTGGCCAATCCGGCCATAGACTTGGTCGAGAAGCGGCTTGCCATGGCGGGCACCGTATCCGCGTGGGAGCCCCATATTTTTTGCGGAAAATGACGTTCGCCGATGAGCGCGGAAAACATGAAATTTGGTATGAGGACACAAAGAGCATCGAGAAGAAATTATGGTTGGCCAAATATTACGGGCTGCAGGGCGTCACCCTTTGGCATATGGGCAATTTTACCGGGACGGATTGGATCGTCATTCAACAGCATACGCATAGAGTTAACCTTTACTTCTATATCGCGGTGCGATATACTCACTGCATAGCAATACGATATACTGGCGTGCAGCCTGCGATATAGGGGTGATCGAATGGGCAGGGCGGAGCTGTTGAAAGGAAGCACGGAAACGATTTTGCTGTCGCTCCTGAACGAAAAGGACATGTACGGGTACGAGCTGGCTCAAAGAATCGAACTGGAGAGCGAAGGCTATCTTCGTTTCAAGGAAGGGACGCTTTACCCGGCATTGAAGCGCCTGGAGGTTCAAGGGCTGGTTGAGAGCTACTGGCGCGAGTCGCATGAAGGGCCGCGGCGGAAATACTACAAACTGACGTCGACGGGTAAAAAAGCGCTCACCGCATTCATCAAGGAATGGAACATGTTCAATAAAGCGATGAACCGGATGGTGGGAGGGTCGCTTGATGGAGCGTAACGACGGACAACGGTTCGAACCGTATTTGCGGCAGCTGTCGGAGCAGCTTGCTTTGGAGCGGGAGGAACGGGAAGAACTGATCGAAGAGTGGCGGCAGCATTTGCTCGATGCGATGCGTGACGGCATGGAACGAGGCTTGACCCCTGACGAGGCCGCCGGGCAGGCGATGCGGCAGTTCGGCGAGATCGGGCGGCTGCAAAAAGAGGTGAACGAAAGTTATCCGTCGGCGCGAAAAATGCTTTTTCTGAAAGAACTTATCGTTTGGGCGGTATGTCTGTCCGCTTGTCTCGTCGGTCCCGGACTGCTCATCGGCGCCCATTTTCGCGTCGATTTCATCACTTTTCCGCTCACCGTATTGTTATTCTGCAGCGCCATCTACCACTGCGCCGTCCGGCGCATCATTTTCCCGAAGGCGAGAGGCTTTGCGCTGTTCCTGCTGTACGGTTCGTTCGTGCTGTTCATCGCCGGCGAGTTTTCCTTCGCTTACTTTGCCGAGAACTTGTTTTCATTCAGATTGGCCGGTTCGGAAGGCATCTATACGATTGCTTCGCTGCATGGGTTGTGGCTCGTCGTTTGCATCTTCGCGATGGCCGGAAAACGTCGGAAACCCGGAAGCGAACTGGTGCGGTCAAGCTTTGAGTACTGGTTCATGGCGATGACCGGATTGCTGCTTTCGTTTTTGGCTCCAAGCGCCGAACGGTCCGTATTGATCATGAATGTGTTTTTGCTTTACGGATTTTTGCAGCAGATCGTCGTTCCGCAATCGGCGGTCATTTTGAAAAACAAGGCGGCATACGGGTTGCGCCGCTGAGTGCGCCCGGTATCCGGTAATCGGAGAGCAGTTACACCGGTTTTACCATGAGCAGAACGGTGATGCATTTGCCGAAGACGATGTGAAAGCGTATTCAAATAATAATATAAGGGGTATATGCCATGCAAAAAACAACGTTGGGCCGCACAGGCCTTGAGGTGACACGTCTCGGTTTTGGAGCGATGGAAATTCGCGGACCGCGCATTTGGAGCGGACGTCCCGTGACCGATGCGGAAGCGGAGCGAATATTAAACGCAGTACTTGACGCTGGAATCAATTTCATCGACACCGCTTACGACTATGGCTTAAGTGAAGAGTATATCGGCCGGTTCATCAGCCACCGCCGCAGCGAATTTTTCATTGCTACGAAGTGCGGCTGTACGGTTGTAAACGCCGGTGATCACGATGAAACGCCGCACGTATGGACAAGAGAAAATCTGCTCCATAACATTGAAACGAGCTTGCGCAGAATGAACACGGATTACATCGACTTGTGGCAGCTTCATAACCCGACGGTGGAGCAGACGGAAGAGGGGCGGCTTGTCGACGTGCTGAAGGAAATCCAGGCTTCCGGAAAAGTTCGCTGGATCGGCATTTCTTCCACGCTTCCGCATATTACGAAATACATCGAGTGGGGCGTGTTCGACACGTTCCAAATTCCGTATTCCGCGCTGGAGAGGGACCATGAAAATATCATTACGAAAGCGGCTCAAGCGGGAGCGGGTACGATTATACGCGGCGGAGTGGGCCGCGGCGAGCCCGGAGCGGGTCTCGGCAACAAGGATCGGTGGGATGTATGGGAGAAAGCGAAGCTGGATGAATTGCTGGATGCCGGCGAAAGCCGTACTTCCTTTATGCTGCGTTTCACGCTGAGCCATCCGGATATGCATACAACGATCGTCGGCACGAAAAATCCGGACCATCTGGCCGAAAACTTGCAGGCTGCCGAAAAAGGTCCGTTGCCGGCGGATGTTTACGAGGAGGCGAAACGGCGTCTTCTTGAAGCGGGGCAAGGCCCGAAAGCTTAATTTTTTTGACGGAGGGGACATTTCAATGGAATACCGTATATTAGGCCGGTCAGGCCTGAAGGTTAGCGAGGTAAGCCTCGGATGCTGGGCGATCGGCGGACCGTCTTGGCGGGACGGAAACCCGGTCGGATGGTCCGGCAATGACGACAAGGAGTCGCTTGCCGGCTTGCGAAGAGCGTACGAGTTAGGCATCAATCATTTCGATACGGCGGATGTATACGGAGACGGCCACTCGGAACGGCTGATTGGCACCTTTTTGAAAGAAGTTCCGCGTGATACGCTGATCATCGCTTCCAAAGTAGGCTGGTTTAAAGGCACTGCGCCGAATGCGATGCAGCCGGTTCATATTCGCCATCAACTTGAGCAGACGTTGACCAATTTGGGCACGGATTATCTGGATATTTACTACTTTCACAATGCAAATTTCGGTCCGAACGATCAATATCTTGAAGAAGCGGCCGAGACGATGCGTCAACTGCAAGCGGAAGGCAAAGTTCGCGTCATAGGCCAGTCGGCCTACAGCTATGCGGATTTTATGCGGGTATGTCCGGTAACGCGTCCGGATGTGCTGCAGTTCCACTATAATGCGTTCGGCAATGAATTTGATCAACCGGGCACCAATCTTTTCCGCTGGGCGGAAGAACAAAACCTGGGCATGGTTCTTTTCGGCCCGCTGGCCCAAGGCTTATTGCTGGATAAGTTTGATCCGGAGAACCCGCCCCAGTTCGGCGAAGGAGACATTCGTTCCTCCAATCGGGCATTTTCGCGGGAACGTTTGCTGGAAATCCGCCGCAAGCTTCAACCGATCAAAGAACGTTTCGGCAGTGAAGTGCAGGATTTGGTTCGGGTGGCGATTCAATATGCTCTTGCCCAATCTCCCAATGCTTGCGTGATCCCGGGGTTTAAAAATGCCCGCCAGGTGGAATCGAACGCCGCTGCCTCCGGCAAGCCGCTTACTGCTGATGAGGTCATGTGGATCAGGCAAATTTTGCGCGGATAATCCGTGAATTCAATGTGGGGTCAGGTACAATCGCGAGGAGTGCCTGGCCCCTACCAATTCAGTTTGATACATTTCCAAAACTTTGAGGAGTGAAGATATGGGCAACGATTCGAAGTTGGGACTCGGGGGTCATTCCTTTATTGAGGAGTTGGGGAATGATCCGCAAGCCTCGTTTGAAGAGCAATGCGCCATTGTATCCGCCTGTCTCGATAACGGTATCCGATTGATCGATACGACATATTATCAGGAGCGGGTGGCGCTGGGACAAGTGCTGCGTCAGCTCGGCCGCAGAAACGAGGCGCAAATTATGGCTTGGAATTTTTTCAAGCAGCCCGGCAAAGAAAACGAGCTGGTCGGTTATACCCCTTATGAACCGCATCATATCGACATCATGTTGGACGAGCTGCAAACCGGCTATATCGACATTCTCGTGATTCATACGCACGATAACGAGGTTAAACTGCGGCGGGAGATGGAGCTGGCACAACAGTGGGTGAGCGAAGGCAAAGTGAAAAAGGTCGCGCTCGGCATGGTTCAACTCAAACATCTGCAGCATTTGCCGGCCGATCATCCGGTTGCGTACGTGCTTGCACCGTATAACGCCTTCAATCGGGGCGCTAAGGATATGTTTGCGAAGGCGAGAGAGTCGGGAATGAACACGATCGCTTTGTCGCCGTTCATTCGCGGCTGGAAATTGGACGAGATTGGAGGAGATAAGGGCGCTGTCGCCGAAATCTTGCTGTGGTGGGTCGCTGCCCAGCCGTTAATCGATCGTGTTATCGTGTCGATGAGGAAAAAGGAATGGGTGCGCACGAATCTCGAAGCCGTGAAACGGGGACCGCTTGGTCCGCAGGAACAGGCCAAATTGGACGATTGGATCGCACGATTCCGTTGATATACTTTGGCGAAGATACCGCCGGAATACCGTTGCAACTGCTGTGGCATCCCTGACACGCCAATCCGCTTCTTCATACGGTTGGAACTGTAAAACGCGATGGTATGCGGGATCGTAACAAGTCACATATAGTAGGGTACATACAGAAGGGAGAAGAAACGATGGGGAACGAATTAAGGCAGTCATGGTTTCAAGCGCTTGGGGGCCTTCCGGAAAAAACGCCTTTGGAAGCGCGGATCGTCGAGCGTGTGGAAGAGGAAAAATATATCCGCGAGAAAGTCTGGTATTGGAGCGAACCGCATGAAGGCGTGAGCGCATACGTCCTCATTCCGAAAAAAGGAACGGCGCCTTTTCCGGCCGTGGTATGCCTGCACCAGCATAACGGCGAATTTCATATCGGCAAGAGCGAGCCGGTCGGTCTGGCCGGAAATCCCGACATGGCTTATGCCCGGGAACTGGCGGAGCAGGGCTATGTCACCATTGTCCCGGATTTTAAAGGCTTCGAGGACCGGCGCGACGGCGTTCTTGAAGGAGGAAGGTTCGAGCATTACTTGGCGAGCAGGGCGTGGGTGGAAGGGAAAACGCTGCAGCTTCGCCACGTCTGGGATATGATTCGCACGCTCGATTATTTGCAGGAGCGGCCGGAAGTGGATGCGGGCCGCATCGGCTGCATCGGGCACTCGCTGGGCGGGCAGGAGACGTTTTTCCTGATGGCGTCCGACGAACGGGTCAAGGCGGGTGTCGTCAATTGCGGCGTTGCGTCGGTGCAGTCGTTTTTCGATTATAAAGTGACGCACAATTGGTCCTGGTACGTTCCCGGTTATTTGACGCTTGGCGACACGCCGGGCCTTGTCGGGTTAATTGCGCCCCGGCCGCTGTATATTATCGCCGGGCTGAGCGATCCGATTTTTCCCGTGCCGGGCGTGCAGGCGATCATCGATCGGGCGGTCGAATTGTACCGCGGCTTTGGCCGTGAAGAAGCGTTCCGGGCAACGCTGTTTGATGGGGGACACCATTTTCCCGCCGTTAACCGCGAGCAGGCTTACGAATGGATTCGCCGCTGGGTGTGACCCCCCTCCCCCCGTCCAATTCTCGTTTACAGTAAATTTGCTCTCTTTTTCAACAACTACATTCTTTCCATTTTCTTATATAATTAAGAAAAACAGGTTGACCATTGCGGTTGAGAGAGGGGGCAAGACGGCATGAAAATTACGATGGGACCCGGGAACCGGAAATGAACAGTAAATATTTGACCAAACTGGGCGATACAGTCGATTCCCCGCGCGTCATGAGCTGTTTTGACCGGTTTCCCCGGGGAACGTCGCTGACGTACAATATTAAATGAGTGTGCGCCGTAGGCAGCGGCGAATCGGCCGGGGGCCGCTACGATCTTGTGTCGATAGGGGCCGCGGTAGGCACGGCACGCTTTGCAATACGACGAACCGTTACCGGATAAACGCCGATACGCGTCGCCGGCTCGCTTCCGAACCGAACGCCGAACGTTGTGTGGGAATCAAGTCGAAAGGACACTGCGTTTGGACGAAATGGCCAAACGGTATCGCCAAACGGTATCGATGGAAGAAGCCCATGCCCAATGGGGCGTTTAAATCTATGGACGACAAAGGGGGTGTTTGCTTGGCTAGTTCACCCGAAGCGGCGGCAGGCAGCTCTGTTCAACCGGTCCATAAGGTCTCTAGTCCAGGCGTCAGCAAAATTACAAGACGGAACATCATCAAAGGCTTATTGTTCATTTCTCCCTGGTTAATCGGATTTCTCGCATTTACGCTGTTGCCTTTTGCACTGTCCTTCTATTACAGCTTTACAACTTACGATGTCGTATCTTCGCCCGTCTGGGCGGGGTTCGATAATTTCGTCCAACTGGTTCATGATCCCCTCTTTTGGAAATCGCTTACAAACACCCTGTATTACACTTTCTTCTCCGTACCGCTCGGCATTGTATTCGGCGTCGCCATGGCGCTTATGCTGAATATGAAAATGAAAGGGATGACCGTTTACCGCACCATTTTTTATTTGCCGTCCATCGTTCCGGTCGTCGCTTCATCGATTTTGTGGCTCTGGTTGTTCGATCCGCAGTTTGGAGTCATTAACGCCATCCTCGAATTTCTCGGCATCGTCGGTCCGGGGTGGCTCGTCGATCCGAACTGGTCGAAGCCGGCCCTTGTCATTATGAGCTTATGGGGCGTTGGCGGCGCAATGATCATTTATCTAGCGGGACTGCAGGACATTCCGCAAGAAATGTATGAGTCCGCGGAAATCGACGGCGCCGTATGGCGGCATAAAATCTTTTATATTACGCTGCCGATGCTGAGTCCCGTCATCTTCTTCAACCTCATCATGGGGCTCATCGGCTCTTTCCAGTACTTCACGCAAGCATACATCATTACGCAAGGCGGACCTGACGATTCTACGCTGTTTTATTCTTTGTATCTCTATAATAACGCCTTCTCCTATTTTCATATGGGATACGCTTCGGCGATGGCCTGGATATTATTCGCCATCATTATGGCGGCGACGCTGCTTGTTTTCAAGTCTTCCGCCCGGTGGGTTTATTATGGGGGAGAAAGATAAACATTCAGTAAAAATTGAGGAGGGTGCCAATGAAGTATCATGTCAGAACGTTCTTTACCCTGCTGCTCGTTGTGGTCATTGCGTTTGGGGCCGCCTGCAGTTCGTCGGGCACGCCCGCTGCGGGAGGCAATGAAGACGCAAAAGCCGGCACAACCGGGCAAAAGGAAGGCGACGACGCTCAGACGGCAGCCGACGCGAAATCCGGAAACGGTGAAAAAGTCGAAGTCGTTTACTGGCACATGTGGACAAGCGATTGGAAAAAATTGATTGACAGTCTCGTGGAAGAATTCAACAGCACGCATCCGAACATTCACGTGAAAGCGCTGTCGATAACGGGCGACGCCAACGCGAAGTTTCTTACCGCTCAAGCGGGCGGCGATCCGCCGGACGTCATGACCCAATGGAACCAGGTCATTCCGTCCTGGGCCGAGAAAGGCGCGATTATGTCGCTGGAGCAGTACATAAAGACCGATGCGCCCGATTTGCGATCGTGGATGTATCCGATCGTGGCGGATATCGGGACATACAAAGGCGAGATGTATGCGGTTCCCTTTTCAATGAATACGTTTATGCTGTTCTACAACAAGGATGTGTTCAAGGAAGTGGGGCTTGATCCGGAACAACCGCCGACAACGACGCAAGAGCTCGATGCCATCCAGGATAAGCTGTGGAAAATCGACGACCGCGGTTTTATCCAGAGGGTCGGCTTTATGCCGGGGTGGCTGTGGCAGTGGAGCACCGCATTCGGCGGCCAGTGGGCGGATAAAGACGGCAATCCGACGGCAACGAACGAAAATAACCTGAAAACATTGGAATGGTTCCAATCGTACGCCAAAAAATACGATCCGAAAAAAATCGCCGCGTTTAACAAGAGCATGTCGTCCAACGTCAACGCCGCATGGCCGTTCCTGAGCGGCAAGCAAGTCTTCGCCGTCGACGGCATGTGGAGACTCATCGACCTGAAAAATTACGCGCCGAACCTGAACTACGGCATCGTTCCGCTGCCTTACCCGGAAGGATCCGGCAAACCGAACGCGAGCTGGGTAAACGGCAACTATAACATTATCCCTGCGAAAGCGAAGCACCCGAAAGAAGCATGGGAGTTCATCAAATGGCTGACCGGTTACGGTAACGAAGCGTGGGCGGCGAAAATGCTGCCGAAGGGCGGTTGGATTCCGCCTTCCCCGAAAATTACCGAGCAGCCGGATTATCAGGCCTTTATGGATGAAATTCCGGTGCGCAGAAAATTCGTGGAGCTTATGGGCAGCGAAAACGTGCAAATTACGCCTGTCATCCCGGTTCAACAATATTACTGGGATCGCGCAGGCTCTGCGGAAGAAGCCGTGATGAACGGAAAGAAAACTCCTAAACAGGCATTGGAAGATTTGCAAAAAGAAGTCGAGAAGGAAATTGCAAAAAGTTCGAAAAAGTAGAAGGAAAGGGGCAGCCCCCCTTTCCTTTGATCCAAAAGGGAGTTGGAATACGGGTGAGCGCAAATATGACAAGTAAAGCGGGTCTGAGCAGAAGGCAAAAAGAATGGATACGGGAAGGGATTTCGCATATTTGTCTTTTAGGTCTCGGAGTGACATTCTTGTTTCCGTTTATTTGGATGCTTTCCACTGCGTTGAAACCGGAAGCGCAAATTTTTAAGTGGCCCCCGGAATGGATTCCGGAACAGTTTATCTGGTCCAATTTCCCGGAGGCGCTGACGTTTGTCCCGTTCGATCTCTATATCAAAAACACATTGCTCATCTGCTTTTGGACGATTGTCGGAACGACAATTTCTTCGGCGATCGTCGCCTACGGTTTCTCCAGGATTCAGTGGCCGGGACGGAATGCGCTGTTTCTCGTCATGCTAAGCACGATGATGCTGCCGTACCAGGTCGTGATGATTCCTCTATTTATCATATTCAAGCAAATCGGCTGGGTCGGTTCGTTTAAGCCGCTCATTGTCCCTGCCTTTTTCGGCAACGCGTTTTTTATCTTTTTGCTGAGGCAGTTTTTTCTCACCATTCCGCACGAGCTTTCGGATGCGGCCCGCATTGACGGCTGTTCGGAATTCCGCATTTTTTGGCAAGTCATTGTCCCGTTGGCCAAACCGGCGCTGGCTACGGTTGCGCTGTTCACGTTCATGGGCAGCTGGAACGATTTTTTGGGGCCGTTAATTTATTTGAACGACGAATCGATGTATACGATTTCCCTTGGATTGCAGCAGTTTACCGGACAGTACGGAACGAGGTGGGGGATGCTGATGGCGGCTTCCACCGTGGCGACGCTGCCGATCATTATCCTGTTCTTTTTCACGCAAAAAACGTTCATTCAAGGCATATCGACGACGGGTCTGAAAGGTTAATATTCATTTGCAGCGGGGGATGGATATGGAAAACGCGATTTCCGTCAAAAGCGCTATCGTAACCCACCCGGCCGGATGGGATCTCGGATTTCACCGGCACGACGGTTTGGAGATTTCCGCCGTTTTACAGGGAAGAGGCCTGTTTACATACGATGATCAGTCGTTTTTGCTTGAACCGGGGCATGTCGTCCTCATTCCATCCGGGTTGCCGCACCGCTATCAAGGCACGACAGACATCCGTTTCGCGGTGATTGAAGCGGCGAACGTGCTGCCGGCATGCGCCGGATTGTTTGCCCGGCTTGTGCCCGAATATACCCCGCAAATATTCATGCTGTCCAAATTGGATATCGAGCAGTACGAATCGCTCTTCAGGCATTTCCTGATCGTTTCGTCACAGGATCTGCGCGAAAGAGACCTGTATCTGAATACGTGGCTTGAACTGTTTTTGTTATTCGTTATGCAGCATGCTTCTTCCAACCCAAAGTCGTTTTCTGTCGCCGAAGCCGCCGATTACATCCGCACTCATCTGAATGAACACGTCCAGATGAAGGAACTGGCCGCTATGGCAGGTTTGTCCGAATCCGGATTCCGTATCGTATTTAAAAACGTTTACGGCGTTTCGCCCAAGCAGTACCAGCAGCGATACCGGATGTCGGAAGCGAAATGGCTGCTCCGGTCAACGGAAAACCCGATTCAACGCATTGCGGAACATGTCGGCTTTTCAACCCTGCATGCTTTTTCCGCCTGGTTTCAAAGGAGCGAAGGCGTGTCCCCGCTCTCCTGGCGAAAGCGGCAGCGCCTTCATGCCGACTCCGGGGAGTGGCTCAGTCTTATCTATCCGCAAAATTATTAATGCGCCGGGCGCTCACGCGCTCTTTTTTTGCGCTCCCCGACGCTATTGAAAAAGGCTCCTTGCGGAGCCGGATTTAAAACCGAATTCAACGGTGGCGATTATTCGACAATCAGTTTGGATTTCATATTCGCGTGGCCTTCACCGCAAAGGACGCTGCAGTGCAATTCATACGTTCCCGGCTTGTCGAACGTGACTTCCTTGGACAGCTCGCTGCCTTCCAGCTTGATGCCGAGCTCCGGGATTTCCACGCCGTGGACTCCTTGTTCGTTTTTCAGGACCACTTTCAGCTTTTCGCCTTTTTTGACTTTGTACTCTGCCTGATCAAATTGGAAGTTCGAGGCGACAATCTTCAGTGTATTGGCGCCGTCTTCTTCGGCCGCTTCTTCGCCGGGAGCGTTGGCCAGCCCTTGGGCAAGAACGACGAGGCCGAACAGAGAAGCCGCCATAAAAAGAACAAACATCAACCATTTGTGCATACGCTGGTTCCCTCCAAAAATATGTTCATCCACTAATACTATATAATAATAAGTGAATTCATTATTGAAAAGATGACAAAACGGCGAATATTTTTGACAATATTATGAATTCCGCTGCGAGCCGCTGCTGAATTCCTGCGGTATTCTCCTGGCTGCGCCGGTGTCGATGGCCGCCTTGATGACACGGTCGCGGACGGCGTCGACGACTTTCGGGTTGAACACGCTCGGAATGATGTAAAATTTGTTCCTCTCCTCGTCGGTAATGACCGATGCTATCGCTTCCGCCGCGGCAAGCTTCATCTCTTCGTTAATCTCGGACGCCCGGCAGTCGAGCGCTCCCCGGAACATGCCCGGAAAACAGAGCACGTTATTGATTTGGTTCGGATAATCCGACCGTCCCGTAGCCATGACGGCGACGATGTCTTCCGCTTGTTCCGGCCGGATTTCCGGTTCCGGATTGGCCATCGCGAAGACGATCGGGTCGGGCGCCATCCGGAGAATGTCGTCCCGGCTCAAAACTCCGCCGGCCGACACTCCGATGAATACGTCTGCACCCTGAATGACCTCGTGCAGGCTGCCGGAGATGCGGCGCGGATTCGTATGTTCCGCATACCACCGCCACATCGGATTGTCGTACGGAATGCCTGAGGCAAGAGCGCCCTGAAGATCGACGCCGATCAATTCTTTCACTCCGGCGGCCAGCAGTATTTTGCTGCAGGCAATTCCTGCGGCTCCGATGCCGCATACGACCACTTTAATGTCCCGTATCGATTTATTGACGACTTTCAGGGCGCTGATCAGACCGGCGTACAGCACGACTGCGGTGCCGTGCTGATCGTCGTGGAACACCGGTATATCCAGCTCTTCGCGCAGTCTGCGTTCGATTTCAAAACAGCGGGGCGATGCGATGTCCTCCAGATTAATGCCGCCGAAAGCGGGCGATATCGCTTTGACGATACGGATGATTTCCTCAGTATCCTGCGTGTCCAGGCAGATCGGAAACGCATCGACGCCGGCCAGTTCCTTGAATAGTGTCGCTTTACCTTCCATCACCGGCATCGCGGCCAACGGGCCGATGTTGCCGAGCCCGAGCACGGCGCTCCCGTCGGAAACAACGGCGACCGTGTTGCGTTTAATGGTCAAACGGAAAGCTTTCTTGTCGTCCTGGCGAATCGCCATGCAAACCCGCGCCACATCGGGCGTATATACGCGGGACAAATCGTCGCGGTTTTGAATCGGAATTTTCGGCCGGATTTCGAGCTTTCCTCCCAGATGAAGCAGGAACGTCCGGTCGGACACATTGATGACGTTGACGCCTTCCAACGCCTGAATTTTGCTTATGATTTGATCGACAACGGCGCTTTCTTTCACCGATATCGTAATATCGCGTATCGTCGTGTCCTTCGTTGCCCGGATCATATCGATGGCCACAATATCCGCTCCCGCCTCCGACAATGCCGCAGCCGCTTCGCCGAATTTTATCGCGTCCTTCGGCATTTCGATTCGCACGATGTAGCTTTTCCCGTCCAATGTGTTATGTATCATTTTGTTCCCCCCTTCCTATAGGATAGGTCAATATTCCTTTTATTAAACTTGCGGGTTGGACATCGCGCCGGAACGAAACGGGATTGGACGTTTTTCCTATTTTCCGGTATCATAATTCCATAATGCTATGCTTCCGCCCGGAGGAGGTGAACGTATGGACTGCATTTTTTGCAAAATCGTCGAAGGATCGGTTCCGTCGAAGAAAGTGTTTGAGAATGAAGACGTGCTGGCATTTCACGACATTCAGCCGGCCGCGCCCGTTCATGTGCTCGTGATCCCGAAAAAACATATCGCTTCGATGAATGAGGCGGGTGCCGAAGATTGGGGACTTATCGGGGAAGTTCACCGCGCAGCGCAGCACATTGCCAGAGAGCTGGGCATTGCCGAATCCGGTTACCGCCTCGTCAACAATTGCGGCCCGGACGGCGGTCAGGTCGTCTTCCATATTCATTACCATCTGCTCGGCGGCGAAAAGCTCGGACCCTTGAATGCAGGTTGACACTCCCTTTCACTTTAACATATAATGAAGTTTGATAAACCGCTTATTCGTCTTGGACGGTCTGTTCGGAGGGAGGGAAAACTGGTGTCTGAAACTCGAGTTCGCAAAAACGAAACGATTGATGCTGCACTTCGTCGCTTTAAGCGTTCCATTGCAAAAGATGGCGTGCTGGCAGAAATAAAGAAACGTAAGCACTATGAGAAGCCAAGTGTCAAACGCAAGAAGAAATCCGAGGCTGCGCGCAAAAGAAAGTTCTAGGAGGATTCATCATGAGCTTAAGCGAACGACTGAACGAAGATATGAAGCAAGCGATGAAGAACCAAGACAAGTTTAAACTCTCCGTAATCCGAATGATCCGTTCGACGATAAAGAACGTAGAGATCGAACAGCGTAGAGATTTGGACGACAATGAAGTGCTTGACGTTCTAAGTCGTGAAATCAAACAGCGCAAAGACTCCCTCCAGGAATTTGAGAAAGCCGGCCGAGATGATCTTGCCGAAAAAGTGAAAGCTGAAATTGCAGTCATTAACGAATACCTTCCCGAGCAGCTTACCGAAGAAGAAATACACGCGATCGTTAAACAGACTATTCAAGAAGTCGGCGCATCTTCCAAGGCGGATATCGGAAGAGTGATGGGCGCTTTAATGCCCAAAGTAAAAGGACGCGCTGACGGTAAGCTCGTGAATCAGGTCGTTCAGCAAATGCTGCAATAACGTGCAATAACGTGCAATAACGTGCAATAACGTTACAGAAACAGAACACTCCTTACGGGAGTGTTTTTTTGTTTAAAAATGTGAAACATTGATTCTGACGGAACGTATGAATGGGTGGAAAGATGATAATATGAAGGAAGGAGGGAATGAGCATGATCGGATCCCCGATTCGGATCGTCGCCCGCTGGCTCTGTTGGGCGGTTTTCCTTTTTGCGCTGGCGGTCCCGCTTCATGCCTCCTTTGCGGCAGAGCCAGGCGACGAAAAACCGCTCACTTCGAGCCAGCCCGTTTATGTCATTCCGGTCCACCAGACGATAGAGTCCGGCTTGCAAAGCTTTCTTGAACGGGCTTTCGCCGAAGCGGAAGCCGCAAAAGCAAAGCATATCATTCTGGATTTGGATACGTTCGGCGGGCGAGTGGACGCGGCGGAAGACATCGGCAAATTGATTCGCTCAAGTCAAATTCCGACCATCGCTTTCGTGCATGGCAAAGCGGTATCGGCCGGCAGCTATATTGCGCTGAATGCGAATGAAATTGCGATGGAGCCCGGCAGTTCGATTGGAGCGGCCGCCGTTGTCGATATCGCCGGCAATCGGATAACCGACGCCAAAATCGTCTCCCACTGGTTGAGCGAAATAAGAGCGGCCGCCGAGCTGCGCGGAAGAAATCCGGACATTGCCGAAGGAATGGTGGACGAAAATAAAGTCGTTCCGATGCCGGAAATCAACAAAACGAAAGAAAAAGGGCAGATCATTTCCTTGTCGGCGGAGGAAGCTTTCAAAGTCGGTTATGCGGAGAAAATCGCCTCGAATCTGGAGGATGTGGTGGAGTATATCGGAGCGGAAGGCCATCCGGTCATTACGGTTCAGCCGACGCCGGCGGAAAAGCTGTCCAGGTTTCTGACCCATCCGGCCGTCATGACGCTGCTGCTGCTGGTCGGCATTGCGGGGGTGGCGATTGAATTGTTCGTTCCCGGTTTCGGTTTACCCGGCATTCTCGGCATCGCTTCGTTCACGCTTTACTTTTTCGGGCATTTCGTTGCGGGATTTGCCGGCTGGGAGGATATTTTCCTGTTCGTTGCCGGAGCCTTGCTCTTGGCTATCGAAATATTCGTGCCGAGCTTCGGCATATTGGGCATTCTGGGAGCGTTGTGCCTCATCAGCGGGGTCGTCCTGGCCGCGTACGATAAGGAAAGAGCGCTGCTTCAGCTTGGCGTCGCCTTTGCCGTCGCCGCCGTTATCGTAGCGATCGTCATCAAGTATTTCAAGCACCGCGGAATATGGAACCGGTTCATCCTGAAAGAACAGCTGAACAGCGAAGAAGGTTATGTGTCGGTTTCGCCGAAAGATCATTTGCTCGGCAAAACGGGCGTATCCGTCACGCCGCTGCGGCCGGCGGGAACGGCCATCATCGATGGCGAACGGATTGACGTCGTTACGGATGGCGAGTTTATCGACAGCCATCGGCAAATTGTCGTCTCCAAAGTGGAAGGCCCCCGGGTCGTGGTGAAGGAAGCGGCGGAATAATCGCGGATTTTTGCCGCGATCCGCGCTTCGACGAGTCCGCAACAGGCCGATCGGCCAGTTTCAACACTATAATATGGAGGTATAGTTATGCTTGATCCGATGATATCCTTTATGCTCTTAGCGGCGATTGTCATCGTCGTGCTTGCCGTATTTTTCAGTTTCTTTCCGGTCATGCTGTGGATTTCCGCACTCGCATCCGGGGTTCGCATCGGCATTATTACTCTGGTCGCCATGCGCCTGCGCCGCGTTATCCCCAGCCGTATCGTCAATCCGATGATCAAAGCGACGAAAGCCGGTTTGGGGCTGACGATCAATCAGTTGGAAAGCCACTTCTTGGCGGGTGGCAACGTGGACAGAGTGGTCAATGCGCTGATCGCCGCGCAGCGGGCGAACATACCGCTCGTCTTCGAAAGGGCGGCGGCGATTGATCTGGCCGGACGCGATGTGCTGCAAGCCGTACAAATGAGCGTCAATCCGCGCGTCATCGAAACGCCGATCGTCGCGGCAGTAGCCAAAGACGGCATCGAAGTGAAAGTAAGAGCGCGCGTAACGGTGCGGGCCAACATCGATCGTTTGGTCGGCGGCGCGGGCGAAGAAACGATCATCGCCAGAGTCGGCGAAGGTATCGTGACGACGGTCGGTTCATCCAATTCCCATAAAGATGTGCTGGAAAACCCGGACATGATATCCCGCACCGTGCTGGGCAAAGGTTTGGACGCCGGCACCGCGTTTGAAATACTGTCCATCGATATCGCCGACGTCGACGTAGGGAAAAATATCGGAGCTCACCTGCAAACCGAGCAGGCGGAGGCGGACAAGCGAATCGCCCAGGCGAAGGCGGAAGAGCGCCGCGCCATGGCGGTAGCCCAGGAACAGGAAATGAAAGCCCGCGTCGTGGAAATGAAGGCGAAAGTCGTAGAAGCGGAATCGCAGGTGCCGCTCGCCATGGCTGAAGCGCTTCGTCAGGGAAAACTCGGCGTAATGGATTATATGAACCTGAAAAATATCGACGCGGACACGCAAATGCGCTCCTCTTTGGGCAAATTGACGGACGGGAACAAAGTAGATAAAGAATAAGCTTCGCCGGTGGCGTTCCGGCAAAGCACGGCAGGAGTGACTGGAAGTGCCCATTATTGATTTTCTTCTCAACAATATCGTGTTCGTTATCGTTGCGATCGGCATGCTGTTTTCGTTTTTATCGAAGCTGAAAGGGGCCGAAAACCAACCGAAGCGGCCGAAACACAGCATGCCGCCTTTTGGCGGAGACACTTCCGGCTGGCCGCTGCCGCGGGACATAGCACCCATGCCGCCGCGCCGGTCGGTGGAACCGGAGCGGCGGCCGGCGGCGGAGCGGGATGCGCGCGGCGGAACGCTGCAGCCGGCAGCGCAAGCGCAAGATGACGGCCAATATGCCGCTGCGGCCCCGTTGTCCGGCAACCGGGCAGCGGCCGAGGATGGCGAAGGTGCCGCTGCCGGCGGTTTCACCGCGTACGAACCGCCGGCAAGCTCGCCGCTTCCCGCCGCGAACCGGACCGGCCCTGCAGCCGCGACAAAACAGCAGGCAGCGGCCGTTCCGTCGCCGCTTTCACCGGAGCGTCCGGACGCGGCGGCCATCGTGCGGGGAGTCGTTTGGTCGGAAATATTGGGTCCCCCGCGCGCCAAAAAGCCTTTCCGCAGATAAACATGCGTGGCGGAGTGCTTTTCGCCGCGCGCGACTCCCAGCGCGCGGCTCGCCACATGGCGGCGGTCAACCGCAGGTCGCCGCCATCCGCCATCCGCATCGCTGCGCCCGGCGTTGCCCGGACGTTCGGGCAGCGGCAAATATCAAGAGCGAAACGCCTGCTTTCCAAGCTTGAGGCGATCGCACCAAACCGCTTCGGGCAGACTCCCCCATATTCCGGGCCCCATACAGTATTCAAAATCCCCATTCCAAGCCAATCCGTTCATGGCCGGTCATCCTCTGCGCCGCTTCCCTTATTCAACTGATCCCCGCCGTCGCACTTTCCAAAGCGATGCGTGACGCGGGCAAGGCATTTTTTCATAAAACAACCGATCGATGCATATTTTGTAAAAGGTACGGGAAGGGGCTGAATCCGCATGCGCCGCATTAGCCGCAAACTGCACAAATGGACAGCGAATTTGCTCGATCTGCCTCAGGACGTTACATTTGACCTGCCCAGATTGACCATGATCGGCAACGTGCAGCTATATATCGAAAATCACCGCGGGGTGCTGCATTTCGCGCCCGATCTGCTCAAGCTGAAGCTCGCGAAAGGAGAATTGGAAGTGAGGGGCAGCGATTTGGTCATCCGTGCCATCTTGCCGGAAGAAGTGTTTATCGAAGGAAGGATCAGCGACGTGAAGTATGCCGACACGTGACGTCTGAAGCGTGTTTCTTCGTGAAACCCGGCTTGTGCTGCGAAGTCGGCTTTCTTCCGGAAACTCTGGGGAGGGGAAAACGGTGCAATCGCAATGGTTATCGTTATTACGGGGTTATGTGCTCGTCGAACTGCGCGGAAACCGGCTGGAGCTTTGCTTGAATGAGTTGGTGACGAAACGGATTCACGTATGGAATATTCGCCGCAAATCGGATACAACCGTCGAATTGCGTATACATATCCGCGATTTTTTCCGCCTTCGTCCGCTCCTGAAACGGACAGGCTGTCGCGTGCATGTGCTGCGGCGTTACGGTTTTCCCTTTTTTTTGGACAAACTGGAAAAGAGG
>JAWLCZ010000058.1:0-20038 GCA_041686835.1 Paenibacillaceae bacterium
GTACGACGAACTGTCTTGCTCCGTTCGCGAAAGTGCTGAACGACAAGTTCGGCATCGTCAAAGGCATGATGACGACCGTCCACTCCTACACGAATGACCAAAGCGTGCTGGATTTGCCGCACAAAGACGCCCGCCGCGCGCGCGCAGCCGCGGAAAACATCATTCCTTCCACGACGGGCGCTGCCAAAGCGGTTGCTCTCGTGCTGCCGGAATTGAAGGGCAAGCTGAACGGCATGGCGTTCCGCGTTCCGACGCCGAACGTATCGGTTACCGACCTGGTTGCCGAATTGAAAGTGAACGTAACGGTCGACGAAGTGAACGCAGCGTTGAAAGAAGCGGCCGAAGGCCCGTTGAAAGGCATTCTGAAATATTCGGAAGAGCCGCTCGTTTCGAGCGACTACAACGGCGATCCGGCATCGTCCACGATCGATGCCCTCTCCACAATGGTCGTGGAAGGCAACATGGTGAAAGTCGTTTCCTGGTACGACAACGAATGGGGATACTCCAACCGCGTCGTAGATTTGGCGGCCTACATCGCCAAGAAAGGCCTGTAAGCCCAATCGCATAAAACCATGATGCAAGAGGAGAAGCGATTCTCCTCTTTCCCTGTCGGGATGTGCCTTTACGGCAAGTGCGCGTGGCCTTAAAGAAAGGGTAAAAAGTGTAGGGTGTTTTGGGGCAGGGTATATGCCTTCGGCCGCTGTTGAAATTGTGTTATCTTGATTAATTTTTGATGTTAAAACACAATTTCAAAGGCGGCGCGTAAACTCTACGGCACATACCCTTCTCCCTTTATCACTTTTTACCCTCCTTCGGGAACACGAGACTTGCCGTGTCTGGCTTATATTTTAATAACGGAGGAAACCCCCATGAACAAAAAAAGTGTGCGCGATATTGACGTTGTCGGCAAAAGAGTGTTCGTCCGGGTAGATTTCAACGTGCCTTTGGAGAACGGCACGATTACGGACGACACCCGCATCCGGGAAACGCTGCCGACGATCCGCTACCTGATCGAAAAAGGAGCGCGGGTGATTCTGGCAAGCCACTTGGGCCGTCCGAAAGGGCAGGTGGTCGAAGAGCTTCGCCTTACGCCGGTCGCGGCAAGATTGTCCGAGCTGCTCGGCAAGCCGGTGGCCAAAGCGGACGAAGCGGTAGGCGAAGCGGTGAAAGCGCAGGCGGACAAACTGCAAAACGGCGACGTGCTTTTGCTGGAAAACGTCCGTTTTTATCCGGGCGAAGAAAAGAACGACCCGGAGCTGGCCAAAGCGTTTGCCGATCTGGCCGACATTTACGTGAACGATGCGTTCGGCGCGGCGCACCGCGCCCATGCTTCCACGGAGGGCATCGCCCGATTCCTGCCCGCCGTGGCCGGGCTGCTGATGGAAAAAGAGCTTGAAGTGCTCGGCAAAGCGCTGAACAACCCGGATCGCCCGTTCACCGCCATTGTCGGCGGATCCAAGGTAAAAGACAAAATCGGCGTCATCGAAAACCTGATGCAAATCGCCGACAACATTCTCATCGGCGGCGGGCTGTCGTACACGTTTTTCAAAGCGCAGGGCTACGAGATCGGCAAATCGCTTGTGGACAATGAAAAGCTGGACTTGGCGCTCGAATTTATCCGCAAGGCGAAAGAAAAAGGGTGCAATTTCCATCTTCCGGTCGACGTCATCGTAACGGATAAGTTCGGCGCGGACGCCAATACGAAACCGGTTGACATCGACAGCATTCCTTCCGATTGGGAAGCGATTGACATCGGCCCGAAGACGAGGGAAAAGTACGCGAAGATCATCAAGGAATCCAAGCTCGTCGTATGGAACGGACCGCTCGGCGTGTTCGAAATCGAGCCGTTCTCGCACGGGACGCGCGCCATTGCCCAGGCTTGCGCGGAAACATCGGCATACACTGTCATCGGCGGCGGCGATTCGGCGGCGGCGGTAGAGAAATTCCATCTGGCCGACCGCATGGATCACATTTCCACGGGGGGCGGGGCATCGCTCGAATTTATGGAAGGCAAAGCGCTTCCGGGAGTCGTGGCCTTGAACGACAAATGAACAGCCCGTTTCAGCTAATGCTGACTGACGATCTGGTTTATATACGCGGTATCCCGGCGCCTCCCCTATTGAAGTCGGCCTGGGGAGTCGGGAATTAACCCGGTTAATGATTCATGCAGGAAACAATTTCCGATGAATGGAGATGAGAGCGTGAGAAAGCCGATTATTGCCGGCAACTGGAAAATGTTCAAAACGGCGCAGGAAGCGGTGTCGTTCGTGCAGCAAGTGAAAGGCAAGGCGGAAGCGGACGGAGTGGAAAGCGTCATCTGCGCGCCTTATACGGCGCTGCCCGCTTTGACCGAAGCGGTGAAAGGCACGGCGCTGAAAGTCGGAGCGCAAAATTTGCATTGGGAAGACAGCGGCGCATTCACCGGAGAAATCAGCGGCGTCATGCTGCGCGAGCTCGGCGTAGACTATGTCATTATCGGCCATTCCGAGCGCCGGGCTTATTTTGCGGAAACGGACGAAACCGTGAACAAAAAAGTTCATGCGGCCTTCAAGCACGGCCTGATCCCGATCGTTTGCGTCGGCGAAAAGCTGGAGGAACGGGAAGCGGGCAAAACGAAAGACGTATGCAAAGTTCAGACGGAGGCCGCGCTGCGAGGCTTAAGCGCGGAACAGGCGGCGCAGGTTGTCATCGCCTACGAGCCGATCTGGGCGATTGGCACGGGCAAATCTTCGACGGCGGACGATGCCAACGAAGTGATCGGCTTTATCCGCCAAACGATCGCCGCCCAATTCGGCAGCGACGTTGCGGGCGCTGTCCGCATCCAGTACGGCGGCAGCGTCAAACCGGGCAACATTGGCGAATTTATGCGGCAGCCGGAAATCGACGGAGCCCTCGTCGGCGGAGCGAGCCTAGAGCCGGAGTCTTACATTCAACTCGTTGAGGGGGCAAAATAAATGGCGGCACCGAAACCTGTAGCCCTTATCATCCTTGACGGTTTCGGCTTGCGCGACGAAGTGCGCGGCAACGCCGTGGCGCAGGCGAAAAAACCGAATTTCGACCGGTACTGGTCCGAATACCCGCATACGACGCTGACGGCGTTCGGTGAAGCCGTAGGGTTGCCCGAGGGGCAGATGGGCAACTCGGAAGTCGGGCACCTGAACATCGGCGCCGGCCGTATCGTCTATCAAGATTTGACGCGCATCAGCAAATCGATCCGCGAAGGCGATTTTTTTGAAAATGAAACGCTGCTCGGCGCTGTGCGCCATGCGAAATCGAACAACAAAAAGCTGCATTTGTACGGACTGCTTTCCGACGGAGGCGTGCACAGCCACATCGATCACTTGTTCGCGCTGCTCGATCTGGCGAAAAAGGAAAATGTTCGCGACGTGTACATCCACGCCTTTCTGGACGGCCGCGACGTCGCCCCCGACAGCGCAATACGGTACATGGAGCGCCTGCTGGACAAGATCAAGGAAGTAGGCATCGGCCGGGTAGCCACGGTGCAGGGGCGCTATTATGCGATGGACCGCGACAAGCGGTGGGAGCGCACGGAAAAATCGTACCGCGCAATGGTGTACGGCGAAGGGCCGCGCTATACCGACCCGTTAAAAGCGATTGCCGAATCGTACGAGAAATCGGTGTTTGACGAGTTCGTCATGCCGACCGTTATCGTTGACGAGAAGAATGAGCCGGTCGGTCTCGTCGAATCGGGAGATGCCGTCATCTTCTTCAATTTTCGCCCGGACCGCGCCATCCAGTTGTCGCAAGTGTTTACGAACGGGGACTTCCGAGGTTTCGATCGCGGGGAACGGTTTCCGAAAAACCTGTACTTTGTCTGCCTGACGCTGTTCAGCGAGACGGTGAACGGGTATGTGGCGTATAAACCGAAAAACCTGGACAATACGCTCGGGGAAGTGCTCGTCCAGAACCAACTGAAGCAGCTGCGCATCGCGGAAACGGAAAAATATCCGCACGTCACCTTTTTCTTCAGCGGCGGCCGCGACGTCGAACTGCCGGGCGAAACCAGAATCCTCATCAATTCTCCGAAAGTCGCCACATACGACCTCAAGCCGGAAATGAGCGCTTATGAAGTGGCGGACGCGTGCGTAAAGGAAATCGAAGCGGAAAAGCACGACGTCATCATTTTGAATTTCGCCAACCCGGATATGGTCGGCCATTCGGGCAAACTGGAGCCGACGATCAAAGCGGTGGAGGCGACCGACGAATGTCTCGGCAAAGTCGTGGAAGCGGTCCTGGCCAAAGGCGGCGTCGCCGTCATTACGGCAGACCACGGCAACGCCGACATCGTGATCGACGACAACGGCCGTCCGCATACGGCGCATACGATTAGCCCCGTGCCTTTCATTGTGACGGACAAACATGTTAAACTTAGGGACGGGGGCATCCTGGCGGACATCGCCCCGACGCTGCTCAAGCTGCTGCAGCTGGAACAGCCTGAAGACATGACAGGAACATCCATTATCATCTGAATAAGAGGAGTGCAGGAACATGACGATTATTTCTGACGTTTACGCCCGCGAAGTGCTCGATTCCCGCGGCAATCCGACGGTGGAAGTGGAAGTGTACCTCGAGTCCGGCGCGGTAGGCCGCGCGATCGTCCCTTCCGGGGCATCCACCGGGGCATACGAAGCGGTGGAGCTGCGCGACGGCGACAAAAGCCGTTACTTGGGCAAAGGGGTATTAAAAGCGGTTGAAAATGTGAACGAAACGATCGCTCCGGAAATTATCGGACTGGACGCGCTGGATCAAGTCGGCATCGATCAAAAAATGATTGAGCTGGACGGAACGCCGAACAAAGGCAAGCTCGGCGCCAACGCCATTCTGGCGGTTTCCATGGCTGTCGCCCGCGCCGCCGCAGAAGCGTTAAACATTCCGCTGTACGCTTACCTGGGCGGGTTCAACGCCAAAACGCTGCCGGTACCGATGATGAACATTTTGAACGGCGGCGCTCATGCCGACAACAACGTCGACGTTCAGGAGTTCATGGTGCTTCCTGTAGGCGCGCCGAGCTTCAAGGAGGCGCTGCGCACCGGCGCGGAAATTTTCCACAGCCTGAAAGCGGTGCTGAAGGAAAAAGGATTGAACACCGCCGTCGGCGACGAAGGCGGTTTTGCGCCGAATTTAAGCTCCAACGAAGAAGCGATTACGACGATTATCGCCGCGATCGAGCGCGCGGGCTATAAACCGGGAGTCGACGTGTTCCTCGGCATGGACGTCGCGTCCACCGAATTTTTCAAGGACGGCAAATACCACCTCGAAGGCGAAGGCAAGTCGTTCACATCGGCCGAATTCGTCGATTTCCTCGCTTCCTGGGTCGACAAATACCCGATTATTACGATTGAGGACGGCTGCGCCGAAGACGACTGGGAAGGCTGGAAGCTGCTGACCGACAAACTCGGCGGCAAAGTGCAGCTCGTCGGCGACGATTTGTTCGTGACGAACACGAAGCGGCTTTCCCAAGGCATTGAAAAAGGAATCGGCAACTCGATTCTGGTTAAAGTGAACCAAATCGGTACGCTGACCGAAACGTTCGACGCGATCGAAATGGCGAAGCGCGCAGGCTATACGGCGGTCATTTCCCACCGTTCCGGGGAAAGCGAAGACAGCACGATTGCCGACATCGCCGTGGCGACGAACGCCGGACAAATCAAGACGGGGGCGCCTTCCCGCACCGACCGTGTGGCGAAATACAACCAGCTGCTGCGCATTGAGGACGAACTGGGCAGCGTGGCGCAGTACGCCGGCATCAAGGCGTTTTACAACCTGAAAAAATAACGAATCGGCCGGTTCGGCCGTTTTTGCGGGATCTGGACGGACGAACGGACACTGGTGCCGCTTTTGCCGGCGTCCGGCCGTCCGCATCACATGACGAACCCGCATCTTCGAAAGGCTTCGACAGAAGCTTTTCTTCTTTTTCCGGTGAAACGTCTCCTTCCTGGGAAGTAAAGATGGTTTCCCGCGATGAGTTCTGATATAATTCACCATAGAAAGCGTTTTCTGCCAGGCCTGATTTCCCATCATATTCGGTAAAGGAGAGGTGCCGTTTATGGCAAAAATTCCGGTAGGACTGCAATTGTACACGCTTCGCGACGAAACGCAGAAAGATTTTTTGGGCACGCTGAAAAAAGTGGCGGATATCGGCTACGAGGTCGTTGAATTGGCCGGCTACGGCGACATTCCCGCCAAAGAAATGAAAAAAGCGCTGGACGAATACGGTCTGAAAGTTTCTTCGGCTCATATCGGACTGCCGCTGAACGAGCCGGACAAGCTGATTTCCGAGCTCGACAAACATATTGAATACAACAAGGAACTCGGCACTCAATACTTGATTACGCCATGGGCTCCGTTCCAGCAAGTGAAGTCCGATGAAGAATTCAACGCGCTGGTGAACGCGATCAGGCAGATCGCCGAGCACTGCAAACGCAACGGAGTGGCATACGCGTACCATAACCATGCGTTCGAATTTGAGAAAAAAGACGGAGAATACATTCTCGACTATTTGTACAACACGATCGGAACCGATTTGTTGAAAGCCGAACTCGATTTGTACTGGGTGAAAAAGGGCGGGCTGGACCCGAAATCGTATTTGCTGCAGTACAAAGGACGCTGCCCGCTTATTCACGTCAAAGACATGACCGGGGACGAAAGAGGCTTTTTCGCCGAAGTCGGCCAAGGCATTATCGACTATCCTTCGATCTTTGCCGTTGCGGAGGAAGTCGGCGTCGAGTACTACATCGTCGAGCAGGACGTTTGCGAAAGACCGCCGTTCGAAAGCATCAAAATGAGCTACGACTACTTGAAATCGATCGGCATCGCGTAAAAAAGCCGGCCGGGCACGCGCCGGCAGCGCTGTTCACTGCCCGTCGGAGATCGTTTCAGGCGAGCATTTGTATTTTGCCCGGGATTATGGTAAAATACAAATGCTGTTTTTTTACGAGATATGAATAAGCTTTAGCATTCGCATAGGCTTTCATTGTGTTTTCATTGGAGGTGTGAAGGATGGAAGTATTCCTGAAAGTGCTGCTCATCATCGTATCCCTCGGCTTGATTGCCGTTGTGCTGCTGCAAAAAGGCAAAAGCGCAGGTTTGTCCGGAGCGATCTCCGGCGGAGCGGAGCATTTGTTCGGTAAACAAAAAGCCCGCGGACTCGAATTGTTTTTATCGCGTCTGACAATCGGCTTGGCGGTTTCGTTCATTTTGCTGACGGGTATCGTCGCTTACGTCGTTAAATAAATCGCATGTTTCACGAGACGGCAGGGGAAACGACTCCTGCTTTTTTATTTTTGGCCGATTCTGTATAAAAGGGTGAGCCAGGGTTCAATGGAACGTACCTATCGATCGCCGGAGCCGTTTGAATTGCCCGGATTGGGAGCAAAGAAGTCGACCGGAATCTTGATGATTCACGGTTTTACCGGATCGCCGTCGGAATTTCGCCGCCTCGGTCTGTTTTTGAACGAAGAGGGCTACACGGTGAATGCGGTGCTGCTGCCCGGGCACGGAACGACGCCGGAACAAATGATTATGACGACATGGAGAGATTGGTGGGAGCATGTCGAGCACAGTTGCGAGCGGATGAAAGAGCGGGGCTGCGAGAGGATCATCGCCATCGGATTTTCGATGGGCGGTTTGCTGGCGCTCAAACTTGCGGCGGAAAAAAAAGTGAGCGGTGTCGTTTCGCTTTCCGCGCCGATGTTTTTGCAGAACCGGAAAACGGTTTTCGCCGCACTGCTGCAGTATTTCGTCCGGTATGTCGGCGCCGCGCCGGTGAAGCCGGAGCCAAGATTCGAAGAAGTATGGACGTATGCGAAAATCCCGGTTCCATGCGTCGTCAGTTTGCGGAAGCTGATGAAGCGGGTGAAAGGGCTGCTGCATCGAGTCGACTGCCCGATTTTTATCGCCCAGGGGGAGAAAGACGGCACAGTGCAGCCGAGAAGCGCGGCTTACCTATTCGAGCGCGTCTCGTCGGAGCGGAAACGGCTTGAATATTATCCGAACAGCTCGCATGCGATCCTTGTCGATCAAGACCGGGAACGGCTGTATGAGGACATCGCCCGGTTTATCGGGAGTATAAGCTAGACCGGCCAGGGGACAAGCGGATGTTTGTTCTTTCTCCGTTTTGTCCATACTAAACCGTGACATACGGGCGCGGTAAAACATGATATGTAGTAAAACAGTGTAATCCAAGAAAAAAGAGAAAAAGAGGTGAACCGGATGGTAACAGAGCAGGAACTGCTCGATTTTATGCGCGAGAAGGCGTACAAGCCGATGACCTATCAGGAGCTTGAAAAACATTTTCAAATCGAGGATGCGGACAGCTTCAGAGAATTTTTGAAGCTGCTCAATCGTCTCGAGCAGGAAGGTAAAGTGCTGCGCACACGCACGCAGCGTTACGGCGTTCCCGAACGGATGAATTTGCTGAGAGGCCGGCTGCAGGCGCATCCCAAAGGATTCGGTTTCTTGATCCCGGAGGAAAAGGGACATCCGGACGTTTATATTCACGCCAACGATTTGCACGGTGCGATGAACGGGGACACGATTCTGGTGCGCATTTCGTCCAAAGGCGCGGCCGGGGGCAAGCTGGAAGGCGAAGTGGTGCGCATCGTCGCCAGAGCCAATGAGCAGATTGTCGGGACGTTCCGGCATTATGACAGCTACGGGTTCGTCGTGCCGGACGACAAACGGATCGTCCGCGACATTTTCGTCCCGAAGCATGCGTTTATGGGCGCGGTGGACGGACAGAAAGTCGTGGCGCGCATCGTGCAGTACCCGGAAGGGCGGGCCGCCGCCGAAGGCGAAATCATTGAAATATTGGGGCATAAAGACGATCCGGGCGTCGACATCATCTCGATTATCCGCAAATATCAGCTGCCGGAAGCGTTTCCCGAAGAGGTGATTCTGGAGGCGGAGAAGGTGCCTGACGCGATTAGCGAGGAGGATCTGAAAGGGCGCCGCGATTTGCGCCATAAAACGATCGTGACGATCGACGGGGAGGACGCCAAGGATCTGGACGACGCGGTCCATGTGGAACGGCTGCCGAACGGCAATTATTTGCTCGGCGTCCATATCGCCGATGTAGGCTATTATGTGCGGGAAAATTCCCATCTCGACCGTGAAGCGTACAACCGGGGATGCAGCGTCTATTTGGTCGATCGCGTCATTCCGATGCTGCCGCACCGTTTGTCCAACGGGATATGCAGCTTGAACCCGAAGGTGGACCGGCTGACGATGACGTGCGAGATGGAAATCGACGAGCATGCGCGGGTCGTCCGCCACGATATTTATCCGAGCGTCATTCGCACGAAAGAACGGATGACCTATACGGACGTGCGCAAAATATTAGTCGACGAGGATCCGGAACGGATCGAGCGGTATGCCGATCTGGCCGATCATTTTCGCCTGATGGAAGAACTGGCGTTAAAGCTGCGCGCGGCCCGAATGCGGCGCGGGGCGATCGATTTCGATTTCAAAGAAGCGAAAGTCATCGTCGACGAAAACGGCAAGCCGATCGATATCGTCAAACGGGAGCGGTCAATTGCCGAGCAAATCATCGAAGAGTTCATGCTCGCCGCCAACGAAACGGTGGCCGAACATTTTCACTGGCTGAAGGTGCCGTTTCTGTACCGCATCCATGAAGATCCGGATTCGGAGAAGCTGATGCATTTTATGGAATTCGTCACCAATTTCGGATATGTGGTGCGGGGCCGGGGAAACACGGTTCATCCGCGGGCGCTGCAGTCGATACTCGAGGAAATCCGCGGCACGAAGGAAGAAACGGTCATCAGCACCGTCATGCTCCGCTCGATGAAGCAGGCGAAGTATGACGCGCAAAGTCTGGGCCACTTCGGACTAGCGGCCGAGTTTTATACGCATTTCACTTCCCCGATTCGCCGTTATCCCGACCTGGTCATCCACCGCATCATTCGCGAAGTGCTGGAGAACGGGCAGTTGTCGGAGAAGCGCTTCGAATACCTGGCCGGCCGGATGGACGATATCGCCAGACAATCTTCCGAACGGGAGCGGATCGCCGTAGATGCGGAGCGGGAAACCGAAGCGCTGAAAAAAGCGGAATATATGCTCGATAAAGTCGGAGAAGAGTTCGAGGGCATTATCAGCAGCGTGACGAGCTTCGGCATGTTCGTGGAGCTGGATAACACGGTGGAGGGCCTCATTCGCCTGAGCGATCTTGCCGACGATTACTACCATTACCATGAAATGCAGCATGCGCTCATCGGCGAACGCACGTCGAAAATATACCGCATCGGCGACGAAGTGAAGGTGCGCGTCGCACGGGTCAACATGGAAGAGCATACGATCGACTTTGAAATGGTCGACATGAAGCCGCGGTCGAAAAAGGTGAGTCTCCTGGACACGGCGCGTGCCGGCAAGAAGAGGGAGAAAACGTCCCGCAGCGCAAAGAGGGATAAGGCGGCCCGCAGCAAAAAAAGAGCGCTGGTGGCCGTCGGCAAACCGGCGAAGAAACGGAACGGGAAGAAAAAATCGGTAAAAAAATAGGCGCGCCTTGATTTCTCCGGCGGGAGTTGATACAATAAACTCCTAATCGGCTTGATACGCGCGGCGGCTGCACGGCGCGGAACGATGGCATCCGGTGCCGCCGGCGGCCCTGATTCAGGTTAACGGGAGGGATTCGAGATGGGCAAGAACAGTGAAGGAAAACTGCTCGCCCAGAACAAGAGAGCATCCCATGACTACTTCATAGAAGAAACGTATGAAGCCGGCATCGTGCTGACCGGTACGGAAATCAAGTCGCTCCGGGCCGGCAAGGCGAACCTGTCGGACAGCTTCGCCACCATTCGCAACGGCGAGGCGTTCATTCACAATATGCACATCAGCCCGTTCGAGCAGGGAAACCGGTACAATCCGTCCGATCCGGCGCGAGCCCGCAAGCTGCTGTTGAAAAAAGCCGAGATTCACAAGCTGATCGGCTCGGTCAAGCAGGAAGGCTACACGCTCGTCCCGCTGAAAGTGTATGTGCGCAACGGGTTCGCCAAAGTGCTCATCGGCCTCGGACGAGGCAAGAAGCTGTACGATAAACGGGAAAGCGCGGCCAAACGCGATGCGAACCGCGAAATCCAAAGGGCCCTGCGGGAGAAGCAGAAAATCGCAAGATGACGACGCAAAGTGGCATTTGCCGCATGTTTTTCCATCAATAACTGATCAAATTGATGCGGCGATATGGTATAATAATGATACGGCATGGCACATGCCGATCTCTAACCTCAATTCGTTTCATTACCCAATTCATATTCATATGAAAAGCTTCTTGCGAAGCTTTTCATATCTTTTTTCATCCGGGGGCGTTTTTGGATTCGACGGGGATAGATCGAGCATGGGTAGCGGGTAGTGGGGCGGCGTCCACTTTAAAACGCAGATGCCAAATTTAAACGGCAAACAACAACAACCTTCTCTGGCTCTGGCCGCCTAATAACGGCCTCCAGGCTTCTGCCTAGCATCGCCCATGTGCTAGGATAGGGGCTCAACCTTAGTGGGCTACGCCGTCTAGTCTCCGCCTGGGGCTAGCGGAAGAAGACAAACAGGCTGACCCGGGGAGCAGCCGGTTACGGGGCGGCTCCCCGGGTGACATCAAAACCGTAACTACACCCGTAGAAGCCTGTGTGGCGATATCTTCGGACAGGGGTTCGATTCGGAAGAGTCGCCTTGTGTGGTGACACACAAGTGAAATACCTGGCTTAATCGGTGAAGCCTAAGTCGCCATGCGATACGGTAATGCCGAGCGGTATGTGGAGCAATCCAACAGCCGTGTATCGACTTATAGGCTGCCTGGGAAGGCAGTACTAGGATGAGAAACCGTGATCCCGGGAACGGATCAAATCCAAGGTTCTCATAATACGCCAGGGAACTTGAAAATACTCAAGTTCAAGATATAGTCAGTGCCATTGCGAAAGCATGGAACCGCATGTCCCCTCGCCTCCACCATCAAAACCCTGACTGCATGAGGTCAGGGTTTTGTTGATCATAGGCTGAAAAAATTGCGGGCATAGGAGCGGGCACGGTATTGTTTTGCTTTGCTGTACTTGGTTTGATTCGGTATTTATCCATATAAATGGGAAGACGGCCTCGTGTTTGAGGCTGTCTTTTCATCGTGCGTCGCCAACGGACGGTGCATTCATTTTTTCTCAAGCGCGCTTTGTCGATTCGTTCAGCTTCTCGATATTAAATGCTGCTGAATCGGCTTACTTAGCGGGAATGAGAGACGTATTGCAAGAAGTGGCAACCAAAAGATTCCTTGAACTATTGGGTCCACGCTCTACAAATCCCCACATTGTAAAAGCATCAGAAGCTTCTATTGAAGCCTACAACCGCCTTGACGAGGTTTTAGACGAAGAAAAGCGGAAGCTTCTCGGTTTGATTGAGGAAGCGTTTAATTTCGAGCAAGCTCTTGCAGAAGAAGAGTGGTTCGTTCGAGGCTTCTTTGAAGGATATCGGTTTATAAAGGAACTCCATAAGTCTGGGGGAGGCGTCACTATAGCTTGGAACTGTCTAGAAACCGGATGATTGTATGAGTGATCAAGCAAGCTCCCCAAACAACTTAAGCATCACGCGGCAGCGAATTGTGGATTTGCAACACCACGGTTCGCTTTTATGAACCCTTGTCCAAGCAAAACCACAACGGTTAATCTGGACAGGGGTTTGTAGCGCTCGTAACACAATGTTAAGATTTTCGTAGATAGCGTCAGAACCATCAGTTATGATGTAGGACCTCCTTTTTATTTTTTTCATTGTAACAACTTTGCTAGATTGATTGAGATCGTCGGCTTCTTTGCTGATTCTCTAAACATAAGCAAGATTTCATTTTTATTTGTAATTTGTTCTTTTAGGCATCTTAGTAGTTCAGCATTTGTTGTAAGTTGGTTGCGTCTATTCTCATTAATATTGATTGCTAAGAAAATTCCTTTTTTATATTGATATCTGTTTATGAACTGATCGATTTTCAATATATCCTTTTTCATATCTTCAAAAGTAAGCCTGGGATTAGCTTTCACTTCGATAATTAAATCTTGATGATCGAATGTGCCAGGTTCATGTATTAAGAAGTCGGGATAATATACCCCATCGGTACTTTGTATTCCAAATAAGTGTTCGATTTCACTGCTTACTTGAGCTTTGCGGAGCTCAGCTTGCAAAATCACCTTTTCGTTCAGCTTATTGTGTTCCATGATTGTCCGGAGTTGATGATAAAGTTCATAGCAAAAGACTCGCTCATGATGCCGCGTCAAATACGGTATTAACTCTTCTCTCCTTGGATCCTCAGTTCCAATATCATGAGCATTCAGCATAGAATCGATCCAATCCTGAGATCCAAAATAAACGTCTTTCACATTATTGATCGCTCTGCGAAGAAATTCTATATATGTGGGTATATTCAAGTGTGTCATAGGATTCCTCTCCAAGAATAATTTTGCAAAGGTGATACTTCAAATTCATTGGTAATATATTCAGCATGGTATGTTCAATCTCCTTTCCTTTACTTAACAAGATTGAGTCACTCGTTATCGGGTTGCAAAGGTTGTTACGTTGATCCAACAATGAGTAAGCAAGGGCTGGAACGGTCGAACAAGGAAAGTGGGCTGGCATGCGAACGTCCAGGGCATGGTTCCACACAACACTCTTAGTAAAACGTTACGTCTAATTATTGACTTGTTGATCCGCGGTCTTGTCCATGCATAAACCCAACTTTTAAAGTGGTGAACGGGGAGGCAACTTGCATTAGACTAAAAAGTGGACACGGAAAACAACCAGAGATAATAAAAAAATATGATTTCATTCGAGGTGGATACCGTGTCCGAACAGCGCCAGCGATATAATAAGGAATTTAAGGAACAGACCGTGAAGTACATTCAGGAACAACGGAAGTCGCTCTCTGACATTGCCGAAGAACTCAACATACCTACCGGGACACTGAAAAACTGGTTAGCTAAATACCGAAAGTTCCCTGACGAACCCTTCGTGGGCAGCGGGAAACTCCGCAGCCAAGAAACCTACATCAAGGAGCTTGAGCAAAGGAACAAAGACCTGGAAGAGGAGGTAGCCATTTTAAAAAAGGCTATGCACATCTTCAGCAAAGACCGGAATTAAAATTTCAGTTTATCCAAGAACATAGCTCCGAATTTCGGGTCGAGAAGATGTGCAAGGTGTTAGATGTATTCAGGAGCGGTTATTACAAGTGGCGGAAATCCCCTCCCAGTGAGAGGAGGAAACGTCGGGAAGAACTCACGAAACGAATTAAGCACCATTACCATGATTCCAACGGTGTCTACGGAAGTCCGAAAATCACGGAACTGCTCAAGAAAGAAGGGATCATTGTAGGGGAAAAGACGGTAGGACGCATCATGAGGAAAAACAACCTGCGCTCCCAAGCAATCAAAAAATTCAAGGTGCAGACCACTGATTCCAACCACGACTTTCCGATCGCACCGAACTGGTTGAACCAACATTTTGATGTGTGTACCGAACCAAACCAAGTGTGAGTAACGGATATTACTTACATCCGAACGCGTCAAGGCATGGTATATCTGGCAAGCCTGATGGACTTATTTACACGGAAGATCGTAGGATGGCAGCTCGGCGACCGGATGACGGTGGATCTTGTCTCAGGCGCCTTAGATAAAGCATACGAGGCTCGGAAACCGGCCAAGGGTCTCATCCATCACTCGGACCGTGGTTCACAGTACGCGTCGGCAGAATATCGAAAAAAACTAAAACAGTACCACATGATTCGGAGTATGAGCCGGAAAGGGAATTGCTATGATAATGCGTGCATCGAGTCGTTCCATAGTATCTTGAAGCGAGAACTGGTGTACCGGACACGCTTCCAAACCAAGCAGGAGGCCTACCAGAAGGTTTACTGGTATATTGAGTTTTTCTATAACCGGAAAAGGATTCACAGCAAGTTAGGTTACCTTTCCCCTGATCGTTTTGAATCACAGTATTACAGTTGCTTAAAACATAACAATGTCCAAAGGGCTTTACATGGAGGGGGCGGGCATGATAGGCTGGCTAGCCCGGCGATTTGATTCCTGCATCGCCCTATCGCGAGAACTCATGCCCGCCAGAGGCTCCATGTCAAGCCCGGCACACAACTTTTTCATACCGGCTTAACCCTTTTTACTGTGTCCACTTTATTGACAGAAGTACAACTTGCTTTGAAATACTGTCACTATCATTTAATGAGTCAGTATCGTCAGTTACATCTATGAGACGCTTTTGACGTACTGATGCATTTTATGCTCTACTGGGTCGGCGCAATTTTCATATGTTATAATATGGAAGTGATGGCTGTTTGTATATTGCAAGGATTGAAAGCACTCGAGAGTGGGGCACTAATGTTTTATACCATTACAGTAGACTGCTGTAAAAATAGACGAGGTGACTTTAAGGATCAATGCGAAGGTTTGAAGAATCACAAAGTAATGACTTCGAACGTAAAGTGAAACTCGGTCTAGATAATGCTGAATGTCTTCGCCAAATGCAAGGTTGGTGCAAACATGTGGAGATTGATCGGGTTTCGGAAGGTCTTTATGCTCAAATTACGGGATTGCCCATAGCAAGCCACAGCATCGGTTGCCGATACGTGGCTGGCGGTTCTGAGTCAATGAACCTTCGATGGATATTTTCTGATTTTCTTGTGCAACACTGTGCCAATTGTTCGTATCATGAGCCCAATGGGAATACGTCGTGGGGCCAAACGATCATTGATGATCATCGAATGGAAATTCAAAAACGCGAACAAGCAACTAAGCAGGAAGCAGACCGAATATCTCAACTTCGAACTGATTTGCGTACAAAATCTAGGATGATTAGCGTTGACGCAGAGCCCGAGTCATACCGTATACTTGAATTTCTAGAGGAAGTATTCTCAGAAGAAGAAGCCGTACAAAAGAAGGCTGTTGAACAATTAAAACAGTCCGCGCGTCTCGGCCCGGATCTTTTTCCAGACGCTGCGATTGATCTAGTCCTAGTACTTGCATGTTCCGACGAGTTTAGTAGGTTAATACTTCCGGTTTGTGTGGAACTTGCCAGCAGTGACCGCACAGAATCAGCCGCTCGACTTTGTCAGGTTGCTCTCGACAACATTGAGAAAGGATTACATCCCGAACTTTCCGCCTCGGTACTTAATGCATTGGGTAATGCTGTTGCTTATCCACTTAACGAGACATGCATCAAAAGATTACTTCTCTCACAAGACCATTACCGTCCAATCGGTGGATGGGAAGATGGAAAGCCCGGTTACTCTTATAGTACAGCTATTCTCGTGCGGAGTTTTGACGCTGAACCAGAGAGTATTCAGAGCATCATCGTTCAAGAACTGCAGAATGAAAGTGATTACCTACGCATTCAATTGTGTGGTGCACTCAAGCTTATTCAGGAGGATCGACCTCAGATAGTAATAAATCTACTTGATGATCTCGTTCGATCACTAGAGCTCTATGAAGATGAAAGTTTAGGAGTGCAAACACCTTCGGGACAGATTATACACATTTTGCAAGAAGCATTTCGGTATTCACCCGAGCAGGTTGACCAGTTCCTTGCTGAGTCCATGAGCCGTGTACGCCAAACCGTGCAAGAAGATATTATCCGGGTGTACCGAGATCAGTTCTTCGATAGGACCGTGAGTTGGGAAGAACGACATGAGCAGAGAAACAGAGACGAGGTTTCGGAATCTGAAAAGATTGCAATTCAACGACTGCTCTCATGGATGAAAGATGACCGAATTGAAGTTGACATCCGTGTCGATGCGCTTGAAGCGTTGGAAATCGCCTGCAAATATTCAACTGCAGGTGTGCTGCATCATTTCGAATCTCTACTTGGTTACTTCGCTATTGTAAGTAGAGAGGAACGTCCGCCACACACACCGCCGAAAATTCTGCTTCCGGGTCAGCTGCTGGAAGCCCCTGAACTTGAGCAACTAAACGCATTTAGTCGTGCTCAACAGTGGGGAATATTCAAACAACGCTTGCAAAAATGCTTGGAAGAAATTTGCGAGGCAAGGCCATCAGAGGTGTTCGATTCTGTTTCAGGATGCTTGGATCAGCCCATGGATCACCTTGAGGACGGTTTCAAGGCTTGCTGTGTATCTATGATTGGTGAAATCGGCAAGGATTATCAGTTGCGACCGCGTGTATTGCCTTTTGTTTGGCGTGCGTTGATGGATTACAATTCAGCTTGGGTACGGGCCGTAGCCATAAACGCAACCGTTGAAATGTTCTCATATTCTAGTACCACTCCACCTGCTAATCTTGTGGATACAATTATTCTTCATTTGCAAGACCCAATAGTCGAAGTTCATAAAGCTGCACTTCGAGCCGTGTCTTGGCGTCCGAGTTGGTTTGACGAAAGGCAATCAATTGAAATCCTTAACTGCCTTTCGTCACATCTCCGAGCGTATCAAAACGACAAGTACCAACTCGATGATATCTGTGATGGTATTCTTGCGATTAGTAGGCGAGACGAGCGCCTCAAAGTATTGGCATTACGAATGATTGAGTCTATATTTCCTACTGATGAAGAACTTGTGGATTCTAACATTGCGGGGAAATTGATTCGTGTTTATAAACCAACAGAGCCAATAGCTCATCTTGTTGCGAAAAATATTGCAATATACTTGGGACGACATGAACGAGACCGTTATAATTACTATGGACATTCGCCGCGGAGTGATATGTTCGAGTGGTTGCATCAATTGCCGGAAGAAACTTATCAACGTGTGAAAGAGAATCTTTTTGTCTCTGCAAAAGAATTGGCCAAACGTGATGCTTGGGAGGCATGCCATTTTGCAAGTCTTTTCGCTCACTTTCGAGAATTTCGATATGAGCGCAGTGTATTGGAAACTGCAGAAAACTCCCTACCCGAAGAGCCTAGGTACGAGTCGTTCCGCAAAAAACTACAGGAGCTTGCTATGGTTTCTACCAGGAACGCGGCATTATTAGAAGGCGCAGTAGAAACGACTAAAGCATGTTTCACAAATGAGCAGGAGGACGGATAATGAGGCAATCAGAATTACAACTTGAGCATGCCTTCAATTCGGTAACTCTCATTCATGCCATACGCACCGTTCTGACTTCGGTACCTAGCGATCGAGTGGAGTGGTCTAAAGAGGTTCTTTCTCTAGTCAACCAGATTGTCGAAATCCTTAAACATGAAATCGGAAAGTAACCTCGTCAAAAGGTGAAAGATCCGCGTCATGACAGGGTTTTTCCGTCATAAGAAGTTGCTAATTTTTTTGCAAAATAAACAGGACACTGCATGCCTCTTGTCAAAGGTTAAACCACCACGAATAACCGACGAGAGGGAGTGTCCTTAGCAACATGGTACCACAAGTAACGAACCATGCGCCAGAACGAAAAACACGCCGCGAATGCCGAATTGAAATTCTTGCGGAGCGTCGCCGAATTAAGAAGATCGTGAAAACATTGAGGCCGGTCACCTTCGACAACAACACCGTCACGGAAGCCGGTAACTTTCAGTTCCTTGCTCGCTTCAAGGAACTCATCGGGTTGGACGCCCTGATCGAAGATCACTTCCATCTGGAACAAAAAGCCAACTGTATCTACCCTGCCGGAAAGCTTATCGATCACCTGCTGGACTGCGCACTGCTCGGCCACACGCGTTTTTCACATATGAATGCTCTACAGTCGGGTCCTGGCTACCAGATCGTTACCGGGATCGACCGTTTTCCTGACGAAAGCACCTTGCGCGGATTTTTGAGCAAGCTCTCCTGGAGCCATCTGATTCAGCTTGTCGCTCTGAATCGGGATTTGCTGGCTCGCCATGCTCGGATGGGCGAAAAGCGCTTGGTTTGGATCGACATCGACGACACGGTCATCACGCTGTTCGGCGAACAAGAAGGTGCGACCAACGGCTACAATCCGCGTTACCACGGACGCCCCTCGTACAAGATCCGGGTTGCCTTCATTGCCGGAAGCGGAGAGCTCATCCACTTGCAACTGAATCCCGGCAATACGAACGGCATGAAGGATCTGCTGTCGTTCATCAAGGAAGTCGAAACGATGCTGCCGCCGGAATGGATCATCGAAGGCATCCGGGCCGACTGCGGTTTTGCCGACGCCGCTGTCATGGCGTATGCCGAAGAACGCGGCTGGCAGTACATCTTCAAACTGCCGAAGAAGGCCACTGTGAAGAAGGCGATCGCCTACCTTGAGCAACATCCGGCATTCTGGGAAACGCTAGCGGAAAAACAAGAGGACATCACGTTCGCGACCGAAGACGATCGCTGGGCCGCCGCCGACATTCCGATTCTCCTCACCAATTGGGAGAAAGCAAGACGCTGCGTCATCTACCGGGAAGCCCACCAAACCGAGCGTACAACCGATGACCAATTGACGATGGCGCTCACGACCTATTCCTTTCAAGCCATCGTCACGAATGCCGATCTCAAGCCGTTGCCGCTGCTCCGCTCGTACAACAAGCGCGCCAACATCGAAAATCGCATCGATGAATTGAAAGAAGGCTATGCGGTGGAGCAGAACAGTCAACATTCCTTGCTCCGCAACTTGCTATTCAGTTGGATCAAAGCCATCGCCTACAATATCATGGTTTGGTTCAAACAAACGCTGATGCCGGAGTCATTCAAGCGGTGCGAAGTTCAAACGATTCGCCGGACGGTGATCCGCGTGCCCGGCAATGTGGTCGGTTCCGGTCGATATCAGCATATCCGGCTTGCGCCGAATCCGACGTTAGCCGTCATCGTCGATACGATGCAGAATAAGCTTCTAGCGCTTGCTGAACGGTTCATGTTCGTTCAGCAAGTGGCATGACGGATCGATTCATCGCCTGAACATGACAAAATTGGAGCCTGTAAAACCAGGGTCTTCTTTGGCTTTGCAAAAAGCTATTCGCACTCCCGTCTGAAAGCAGGAAGATTCGAAGCCCAGTCCCAAAACCCACATCGAAACGGGGGTTCCGTGGGCAATGACGGGTTATCCACAGGTCTGAGTTATCCACATTCCGATTTCATGTT
>JAWLCZ010000059.1:0-19933 GCA_041686835.1 Paenibacillaceae bacterium
CGATCAAACAATCGCACGGCGGTTCCGGCAAGCAAAGCCGTTCGGTCATCGACGGACTGGAAGCTGATGTCGTCACGTTGGCCCTCGCTTATGATATAGACGCTATCCAGGAAGCGGGCCTCATCGAAAAAGACTGGCAGAAGAGATTGCAGGACAACAGTTCGCCATATACATCCACGATCGTTTTTCTGGTTCGGAAAGGAAATCCGAAAGGCATTAAGGATTGGGACGATTTGATCAAGCCCGGCGTAGCGGTCATTACCCCGAACCCGAAAACGTCGGGAGGGGCGCGCTGGAATCATCTCGCCGCCTGGGGATACGCGCTGAAAAAATATAACAATGACGAAGCGAAAGCGAAAGAATTCCTCGCCAAATTGTACAAAAACGTGCCCGTTCTCGATTCCGGCGCCCGCGGCGCGACGACGACATTCGTCGAACGCGGTATCGGCGACGTGCTGCTCGCCTGGGAGAACGAAGCGCTGCTGTCCGTCAAGGAACTGGGAGAAGACAAGTTTGAAATCGTGACGCCTCCCATCAGCATTTTGGCCGAACCGCCCGTCTCCGTCGTCGACAAGATCGTCGACAAGAAAGGAACGCGCAAAGTGGCCGAAGCGTATCTGGAATACTTGTACAGCGAAGAAGGGCAGACGATCGCCGCGGAAAACTTTTACCGGCCCCGTCTCGCGTCTGTAGCGGAGAAGTTTGCGGGACAGTTTACCAAAGCGGAGCTTCTTACGATCGACAAAGATTTCGGGGGCTGGCAGGAAGCGCAGAAGAAACATTTTGCCGACGGCGGGATATTTGACCAGATTTATGTGCCGCAGAAATAATCGCACAAACCGATAAGGAGGAAGGCGACGCGACTGCCGACAGACCGCCGCCTCCTTCCGCATTTTCATCTTGGGGGTATAAATTGAAATGCCGCGTTTCAAAAGGAAAAGCGTTTTGCCCGGCTTCGGATTGTCGTTCGGCTTTACGATGCTCTATTTAAGCTTTATCGTCCTTATCCCGCTGTCTACGATTTTTCTGAAAACGTCGGAATTCGGCTGGACCCAGTTTCAGCAAACCATTCTCAATCCGCGGGTGTTGGCCGCCTTCCAGCTCAGCTTCGGAACCGCCTTTACGGCGGCATTGATCAACGTCTGTTTCGGGCTGCTCGTCGCTTGGGTGCTGGTGCGCTACCATTTTCCGTTCAAACGGCTTGTCGACGGGCTCATCGATTTGCCGTTCGCGCTGCCGACCGCGGTGGCGGGCATATCGCTTACGGCGGTGTATGCGGAAAACGGCTGGATCGGGTCGATTCTGCAGCAGTTCGGAGTGAAAGCCGCGTATACTCCGCTCGGGATCACGATCGCGCTGACGTTTATCGGCCTCCCGTTTGTCGTCAGAACGGTTCAGCCGGTGCTGGAGGAACTGGAGAACGAAGTGGAAGAAGCGGCGGTTTCGCTAGGCGCATACCGCCTGAAAACGTTTGCCGGAGTCATTTTTCCACAGCTGCTGCCGGCACTGCTTACCGGTTTCGCGCTTGCTTTCGCAAGAGGAATCGGGGAATACGGTTCCGTCGTGTTCATTTCCGGCAATATGCCGATGAAAACGGAAATTGTTCCGCTGATGATTATGACGAAGCTGGAGCAATTTGATTATGCGGGCGCTACGGCGATTGCGCTCGTCATGCTCGTCGTTTCGTTTGTGCTGCTGCTTGCGATCAATTACGTGCAGTGGCGCACGAACCGCCGGATGGTATCCGGTTAATGTTCATGACCTTACAAGGAGGAATGATGATGGCCGGATCTGTACCGACCTACGCTCGACCCGCCGACGCCGCTGCGGAAAGGCCGCGGCACATCAACGAACCGGTGTACGTTCAACGGCTGCTCATCGGGCTCGCGCTGCTGTTTCTCGGTCTCGTTCTCGTGGTGCCGCTTCTATCCGTTTTCGTGCAGGCGCTGAAAAAAGGGGCGGACGTTTATTTTCAGGCGATAACCGATCCCGATGCGCTTTCCGCCGTACGGTTGACGCTGCTCACCGCCGCCATATCCGTGCCGCTCAATACGATTTTCGGCGTCGCTGCCGCCTGGGCCATTACGAAATTTTCGTTTAGAGGGAAACAGGTTCTTATTTCGTTCATCGATCTGCCGTTTGCCGTTTCACCGGTCATTTCCGGACTCATCTTCGTACTGCTGTTTGGCTCAAAGGGATGGTTCGGCCCGTTTTTGGCGGAGCACGACATCAAAATCATCTTTGCGCTTCCGGGCATCGTTCTCGCTACCGTGTTCGTCACGTTCCCGTTTGTGGCCCGCGAGCTCATCCCGCTCATGCAGTCGCAGGGCACTCAAGAGGAAGAGGCCGCGGCGACTTTGGGCGCCGGGGGATGGCGCATGTTCTGGAAAGTGACGCTGCCGAACATCAAGTGGGGGCTGTTGTACGGCATCATCTTGTGCAACGCGCGCGCGATGGGCGAATTCGGCGCCGTGTCCGTCGTATCGGGCCATATCCGCGGATCGACGAACACGCTGCCGCTGCATGTGGAAATTTTGTATAACGAGTATCAGTTTTCAGCGTCGTTTGCCGTAGCGTCACTGCTCGTGCTGTTAGCCTTTGTCACCTTAATCGCCAAGGGATGGGTGGAATGGAAACATCGAAAAACACCCGACGAACCCTTAAAGGAGTGATTGTTGATGCATATTGTGGTGGACAATTTGACAAAACGGTTCGGCAGCCTTACGGTGTGCCGGGATGTCAGCTTTACGATCGACAAAGGCCGCCTGGTCGGCCTGCTCGGACCGAGCGGCGGCGGAAAAACGACCATTCTGCGCATGATTGCCGGTTTGGAGTTTCCCGACTCGGGGGACATCGTATTCGACGGCAAAAGAGTGAACGATCTGCCTCCGCAGGAGCGGGGCATCGGATTTGTTTTTCAGAACTACGCCCTGTTCAAGCACATGACCGTGTTTGACAATATCGCCTTCGGCCTGACGGTGCGAAAAAAGCAGAAAAAGCAAATCAGGGAACGCGTCGCGGAACTGCTTGAGCTGACCGGCCTTAACGGGCTTGAACGGCGTTATCCCCACCAGCTGTCCGGCGGACAAAGACAGCGCGTCGCTTTCGCCAGAGCGTTGGCTCCGGAGCCGCAGCTATTGCTGCTTGACGAACCGTTTGCGGCGATTGACGCGAAAGTGCGGCGGGAACTGCGCCTGTGGCTGAAAGAGATGATCCGGCGCGTCGGGATAACGACGATATTCGTGACGCACGATCAGGAGGAAGCGGCGGAAGTGGCCGATGAAATCATTCTCATTCATCAGGGGAAATTGGAGCAAAAAGGCGAGCCGATACAAATTTACCAAAACCCGCAAACTCCGTTTGTCGCTACGTTTATCGGGGAATCTTTCCTGCTGGAACAGCCCTGGCAACTGAAAGGGTTTGAAGAAGGGTTGAAGGGCGCGAAAGCGATCGTTCGCCCGGAGTTTGTCGAAGTCGGCAAGCCGCACGAAACGCTGCATCCTCATGCGGCGGAGAAAGGCGTTGTGCGCAGCGTCTATTTTCGCGGCAACAAATGGCAGGTGGAGGTCGAGATCGGGTCGCAAACCGTGTCCGCTTACCGGAGCCTGGAGAAGGAACCCGTGCAGCCGGGCGAAGAAGTGCATGTGCTTGTACATCGCCTTTACTTGTTCAATGGAGAACAAACGCAAATGCTGGAGAACGGAATGAAGTTTGATCCGCTGCCTGTGCATATTTGAATGATGGCCAATTACAGACAGGAGATCATCACTTTCGACGCATGGAGGGAACAGTTATGGCAAAGCCGTTTGAGCTTGACGAAACATGGTTGAGCCGTATCGCCAGCAGCGTGAACGGTCTGGAATACGGCAGTGTGCAAATTATTGTTCATGACGGAAGAATCGTGCAAATCGAACGAACCGAACGCAAGCGGTTCGACCCCGCGCACCAAGCCGAACATTTCGCCGATCGCCCGGGCAAACATACGAAAGCTAACAAAGGATGAGAATGGAGGTATGGGGCTGTCCCATAAGTCAAGTGTGTCGTTAAAGAAGAGTCGAGGATCACCCGGCTTTCCGGGCTCGTATCTGAAACAAAATGAAAATGGCCAGCCTGGAAAATCTTATCCCTCCACACCATGTTGTGCGGGTCGTAAACGATGCTGTGAACTGGACGGCTTCTTTTCTGTTCAAAGTCCGCTCTCGGGAAAGGACCTATATTTCTTCATGGCTGAAGGTTGGTGTACGATGAACCGTCGGGGCTATCTTCCTCCCCGACGGTTCATCGTGCCGGCGCTTCGCCCTATTCGGCCGACAAATGGCGCATCAGCATGCGCAGCTTCGCTTCATGGGCGCCGGGGATATATTCATGTCCGAAATAGCGGTGGACGGATATGTCTTTCGGGCACGTCAAATGATTGTAAACGGCGAATACCGTTGAAGGCGGCGTAATTTCGTCCACCAGTCCGATCGAAATCCAGGTAGGGCAGGTGATGCTTGGAGCCAGGTTCATGATGTCGAAATAAGACAGCGTCGCTCTGGCGGTTTCTTCAATCGCGGGATTGGAGTAGCGCCGGAAATATTCGTTCAGCTCCAGGTAAGGGCCTTTCGGCGTCACGTCAATCGCGCGTTCGAAATGGGACAAATACGGGTAATCGGCTGCCGCTGCTTTCGGTATTGGCGACAGCGCCGCCGCCGCCAATGCAAGCGCTCCTCCCTGGCTGCCCCCGGTCACGCCGATGCGGGACGAGTCGACCTCATCCATCGACGCAAGGATCTCCAGCGCGCGGACGGCGTCCATATATACGGCTCGATAGTAATATTGTTCGGGCGATTGAATGCCCTTCGTCATCCAGCCGACCGTATTGCCGTGCGTTGGAACGATATTGTCGACGCTGTGGCCCTGTTGTCCCCTGACGAACATGTGCAGCGCCGCATATCCGTGCAGCGCCCAGTTGACCGTATCGTGCAGATTGCCGTCCGCCGCCCAGTTGTATCCGTGATAAATGACGAGCCCGGGATGCGGACCCGTTCGGTCGGGAACGGCGAACCAGCCGCCGATAGACGCTCCGTTGAACCCGCGGTATGTGATCTCGTATACGCGGACGCCGCGCGCCGGGTAATCGTACGGCGTCAAATCGTAATCGGGCGGAATTTCCGCCAACCGATCGAGAGACGATTGCCAGAACCGTTCGAAATCTTCGCGGCGTGTCGGTTCGGGCTTGTATGTACGCAGCTGCTCCAAAGGAAGATCGTAAGGTTGAGCCATCGATAAGCACCTCGCAATATTTTACCCTCATTATACGAAATTTGCGCCGTTTCAACTACACTTCTCTATTTCGCACCATTCGACACTACTACGCTCTTTTTGTACATCCCTGTTGGTTTTTCTTGGTTTTTATTAGCAGGAATGCGGTTGCATTTGCAGAAATACTACGTATTTCTTGAGGCTGTTGAGAAAGTCCCAAGTAAAGTTTTCTGCATTTGAGAAAGTGGGGGTATCTGCCTACACCACTGTTAAAATCGCGTTATCTTGAATGGAATCTTCGGTTATAACAGCGATTTTAAAGGTGGACGTAAACTTTCCGGCAGATACCCCACACCCCTATTTTAAAGAAAACTTGTCGTAGGGACTTTCTCGTAAATCTGCAGAAATACTACGTATTCTTGCCGGAGTCTTCTTCCTGTTTTTCCGTCGGTATCCTTCGTGCGTGCCGCTGCCGTCAGAACAGTGCCATACCGCTTTACTCCCTCAAATTTGTCCGGCATACGGCAGGCCATTCGGTGTATCCGGCTCATCTTTTTTAGTCATACATTTCTGCAATCTCCCATATACTCTATCACATAAAATCAATAGACGCGCGGAGGAGTTCGTCATGAAAACGTTGCGCATTATGTCTGGCGATGCCAGGATGCGGCTCGTCATTTGGATTGTGGCCTGCTCGAGTCTGGCGTATCTATATCTGTTTACGCGGCCCGTTCACGCGGAAGCGTCCCCCGCCGCCGCAAATGAGGACGTTTATCAAACGCTGAAATCGGGAGAACGGATCGAGAGGAACGACCGTTACGTCACTCCGGCAAAACCGACCGTCTATTTGACGTTCGACGACGGGCCGAGCCAACATACTGCCGAAGTGCTCGATATTTTGCAAAAAGAACGGGTAAGCGCCACGTTTTTTGCGCTCGGCAGCATGGCGGAGAAGCATCCGGACATCATTAAACGCATCGTCAACGAAGGGCACGGCTTGGGCAATCATACGTACAACCACGAATACGAGCAGCTGTACTCCGACTTCAATAACTTTTGGGGACAAATCCGGAAGACGGAAAACATTCTGCATGACATCGCCGGCATCCGTCCCGCCATCGTGCGGGCTCCCGGCGGCACTTACACGAACTTCGACGCGTTCTACGACTATTATATGAAAAAGGCCGGGTATACGGTATACGACTGGAACGTCGACAGCGGAGACGCCAGGCGGAAAAACGTTCCCGCCAAACAAATCGCAGCCAATGTGAAGAAAAGTCCGCTGCGCCATGAGCTGATCGTGCTGATGCACGACGGGGCGGGACACGGCGAAACGGTCAAGGCGCTGCCGGAAATTATCCGCTATTTCAAAAGCAAAGGGTATGCATTTGCCCCGATTACCGACAAAGTGAAGCCGGTCCGGTTCGTTCTGGGGCCCACCAAATGGACGAGAAAAACGAGCTATGCGAGCTTTTCCGGCATGTTGGCGCATATGGAACGGGACAAAGCCGCCGCAAATCGGGACAAAGCCGCGGAAAAGCCGCTCAACGCCGGCGGACAAATGAAGCGCCCTGCCGGTCACGAGAATCGGCTCGCCGTGGGACAAGTGGCCGGACCCGCCGGTCGCGCGGTCCGTCCCGACAGCGGCAAAGAAGCGCACACCGCGATGCAGAAGCCGTCCGGGGACAGCCGGCAAACGAAATCAGCGCCAAAGGCGGTCTCCGTAAACGGCAGCGGGCCCGATGCGGATAAAGGGAAGCCCGGAGTGAGGGTGGAAAAGGGCTACGTCTCGCTGCGCCTCTTGGCCGAACAAATGGGAGGGCAGGTCGCCTGGGACGGAAAGCGGAAAATGGCGACGATCCGGTACGGTTCCAGTATCGCGCAGTATTTTCCGGAACAACAGACGATTCGATTTCATTCCGTAACGAAGGAAGTAACGATTCGCCATGCCGAGATGAGTCTGAAAAACGGCAAGATTATCGTCCCGCTGCAGGAGACGTTGGACTTGCTGCGGAGCGGCGGCGGCAATTTGGCGGCGGCCGAGCGGCTGGCATTCGGTTCCTTGGAACCGGCAATCCGGGCCGATACTCTGCGTGCGAAAGTCTAAAATGGAAGATCGATGGGAAAACTAGGTAGAAAACTAGAGTAGGGAGGTTTTCCATCGATGCTGTCCAAACCAACGGCTTCGCTGTCGTTCGACCGGCCCGAAGCTGTCGTGGAGCGTATGATATACAATGTGGAAAAAGTGATCGTCGGCAAAACGGATTTGATAGAGAAGGCGATCATCGCGCTTCTTTGCGGAGGCCATATTTTGTTGGAAGATGTGCCGGGTGTCGGCAAAACGATGTTTGTCCGCGCCTTGGCGAAAACGGTCGGATGCGAATTCAAGCGCATCCAGTTCACTCCCGATATGCTGCCGTCGGACGTAACCGGCGTCTCCGTTTACAATCAGAAGACGGCGGAGTTCGAGTTCCGTCCCGGTCCGATTATGGCGAATATGGTGCTGGCCGACGAAATTAACCGGACGTCGCCGAAAACGCAGGCGGCGCTGCTGGAGGCGATGGAAGAGCGGAAAGTGACGGCGGACGGAACGACGTATGCGCTTCCCGAGCCTTTTCTCCTTCTCGCCACGCAAAATCCGCTGGCGTACGAGGGAACGTATGCGCTGCCGGAAGCGCAGCTGGACCGTTTCATGATCAAACTCCGCCTCGGCTACCCGAAACCCGAACAAGAGGCGGAGCTGCTCGGCAGGCTGCAGGAGAAGCACCCGGTTGACGCGTTGAAACCGGTGCTGCTGAAAGAAGAACTCGTATCGCTGCAGCAGAGAGTCCGCACTGTTTATGTCGATGACGCGTTAAAGCGCTATATCGTCAGCATCGCCGAGGCGACGCGGAGGCACCCGGACATCAATCTGGGGGCCAGTCCCCGGGCTTCGCTGGCATTGATGCGCGCCGCGCAGGCGCATGCGTTCGTCCGGGGAAGGACGTATGTCGTCCCCGACGACATTAAAGCGATGCTGATCTGCACGATCGCGCACCGCCTCATTCTTCATCCGGAGGCGCGCATGACCGGGAAAAGCGGCGAAGCGATAGCCCGCCACATCGCGGATACCGTACCCGTTCCCGGCCCCCGGTATGCCGGTTCGACAAAATGATGAATAACGTGTACGGATTTTGGGCGTTGTTCGTATTCTGGTGCGGCTCGTTGGTCGGCTATCTCACAGCCGGGGGCTTCGCCTTCGCGTTTATAAGCTGGAGCGTCGGTATCGTGCTTGCCTGCTCGGTTGGCGTGCAGCTGTTTTCATTGAACCGCATCGAATTTGATAGATTGCTGTCCGGTTCCCGATTTTTTGCGGGAGAGGACGTCGTCGTGACGGTGCGCGTCCGCCATCGTTCGTTCCTGCCTCTAGTCTGGCTCATCGTTCAGGATGAATGGTCGCAGGCCGGATCGGAGCGCCCGTTCTATTGCCGCCGTCTCGTATTTCCGTGGTTCCGTTCCTCTTTTTCCTATCAATATGCCATTCGCCGCGCAGCGAGAGGAGAATACGAGTTTCGCGGGTTCGAGGCGGTGACCGGAGATTTGTTCGGCCTGGCCTTAAAAAGAAAACGGGCGGAGAAAGCGGAACGGTTTACCGTTTATCCGAAGCCGCTGGAAGTGCGCGAATGGTTCGCTCCAGCCGGGGACAGCCGCGCGGGCGTCGTTCGCCCTCCCGCGGCGGTAAGCGGCGTGCAGGCGACAGGTGTGCGCGATTACGCGTACGGCGATTCGCCGCGCCGCATTCATTGGAAGGCGTCGGCCAAGACCGGCATGCTGAAAACGAAAGTGACGGAAAACGAAGCCCCGTTGCCGATGATGATTTTTCTGGAAGCGGCTCAGAGCCCGTCTTTGCCCGCCATGCCGGACAAGGGGGAGCTGTTGTTCGAGAAGCGGGTGCAAATCGCCGCCAGCCTGCTTAAATTTGCGCGGGAAAACCGTATCGAAGCCGGGCTCCTGTGCAACGATGCGGCAAAGCGGGCGATGCGGCTGTCCCGGCACGCCGACCTGCAGCCGGCGTACGAATTGCTTGCCGGCGTGAAGCCGGACGGAAGCGTGCCTCTGCACAAGCTGCTCAAACACGAAGCCGCTTTTCTGAACCGTCAAACCGCGATCGTTTGCGTCACTTCCGCATTGAACGAGCCGCTGGTCGAGACCGTCCGGGAGCTGCACTGCCAGGGATGGGGCATACATATCGCCTTCGTCTACGATTCGCCTCTGCTCTCCTGGCACGATCGGGAATGGGCGCGCCAGCTTGAAGCGGCCGGCTGCGCGTTTTCCGCGTTCCGCTTGCCCCGGGAATTGCGGGATGGGGAAGGGGGTGCGCTGCATGCCGGCGCATAGCGAACAGCGTCTGCCGCCCCCGTTCGGCTTCAGGTTTGGCAGCGTCCTTTTAACGCCGCTATTGTTCGTATTGTTCTGGGAATGGCTTCGTCCTTTGCCGGAAAGGCCGGAATTAACCGGCTTATACGAGATTGCGCCTTTTTTGTGGGCGATCGGCGGCTTCCTGCTGCTCGACGCTCTGCGCCTTCCGCTTTCGGCCGCATGGCCTGCGAAAGCGCTGCTCTCTTTCGCCGTCATGTGGCATTTGTTCCATGCGGAGGAGATGTTCAGTGCGGCATCTTTCGCGGCTTACTGCCGAACGTTGGCCGAGGATGTTTCCAGCGTTCTGGATGGCCGGATTGCGGCGGTCAGCCCGGAAAACCGGACGCTCTTGTTTTTGCTCGCGTGGGCTGCTGCCGTTTCCGCCGTCTTTTACGCGGTCGTACGCCGGTTTCGGGCGCTGTGGCTTGTCATCGCCACGCTTTCCTATTTGCTAGCGCTGCAGTTATGGGCGGGAATCGATACGGGAGAAGGTTTGGTGCGCGCCGCGGCAGCCGGATTCGTGCTGCTCGCGTTGCTGCATTTGCCCAAAATGCGGCACGCGTTCGGCGCTGCCGCCGAAGCGGCCCCCCGGGCGTGGATTGGCCTGCTGGCCGGCACAGCGTTGGCTTTGGCTGCGGTGGCCGTCGGATATTGCTTTTCGCAATCGGAGGAGAGGTACGCCGAGCCGTTGGCATGGCCGGAGCGGTTTAGCCTGGCGGACCCGTTATCCCTTTACGGCATTCGCGCGGCAGGCGTCTCCGGCGCAATCGGACGGACCGGTTACGGATCGGACGATACACGGCTGGGCGGAAAATTGCGGACGGATGAAACCGTCGTCTTCATGGCCAGAACCGATCGTCCGACCTACTGGCGAGGCGAATCGAAAAACGTGTATGACGGGAAAGGATGGTCGCAGCAAGGGGGGCGGACCGTCGGGCATGGAGCCGGCTCCGAGCTGCCGCCGTACCTTTTCCCCTCAGGCGCGCAATTCCAGTTCGTCACCCAGGAGATCATGATGAGCGGAAAACGTTCCGATCTTCCCGTGCTCTCCGGCGGATCGATTGCCCGGTTCCTGGCCGTGCATACGAAGCAAGGGAAGCCGATCGCCGATTATCGCGTCATCGTTGACACGGATTCGGCGAAATACCGTTTCGAGGTTCTAGACGAGCCGCCCGCTTACTTCAAAATGGAGATCGCCGTGCCGGTCATCGATGTTAGCGTACTGCGCCGCCGTCCTTCAGTAGAGGAAGACGCCGGGATGGCGGAGATAGCCGCAGCCAATTTGCAGCTGCCCGATACGCTTCCGCAGCGGGTGAAGCATCTCGCCGCTTCCGTAACGGCGGAGGCGGGGAACGATTACGATCGCGCCCTCGCCATCGAACGCTATTTGCGCACGCATTACGAATACAGTCTCGACAAGCCCGTCTTGCCCGGACAGGAAGAAGATTTCGTCGACCATTTTCTGTTCGTGCAAAAAACGGGATACTGCGATCATTTTTCTTCCGCGATGGCTGTCATGCTGCGTTCTGTCGGCATCCCGGCGCGCTGGGTGAAAGGTTTCGCGCCGGGCGATGTGCAGCCGCCGGAGCAGCCTGGCGGTCCGCTGACCGTAACCGTGCGCAATTCAGACGCCCATTCGTGGGTTGAAGCGTATTTTCCGCAAACGGGCTGGATTTCGTTCGAACCGACGCCCGGTTTTTCCGACAACGCGGCGGAGCGTCCCGTTCCGAATGGCGTCGGCCAACCGGCGCCCGCACGGCCGGAGACAGCGGCAGCCCACACGGAGCGTCTTGCCGATGCGGAGATTCTCCCGCCTCAGCTTGGCGGCGAAAAGCTGGCCGAAAAAACGAGGCATCTGCTCCGATCCGCCGCTGAGATGTTGAATTTCGCAGCGGAAAAGCTGGCGCAGCAGGCGGTCGGGCAGCTTCGGCGCTTAAGCTGGATGGCGGTCGTCGCGGCCGGTTCGGCACTCCTGCTGATCGCGGGCGGACTATGGCTTGCGCGCCGCCGATTATTTTTGTGGATTGTGCTCCAACGGCTTGCGAACGGCAGGCGGAATCCGGAGCAAACCGCGGAAGCGCTGGAACAGTTGTGGGGACTCGCGTTTCGCAAGTTCGGCCGGAAGCCGCCGCAACAAACCGTTCGCGAGTACGTGCGGTCGTTGAAACTTCGCGATGAGGAAAGGCGGAGGGCGTGGACCGAATTTGCGCAAATGTATGAGGCGGTGAAGTATGACGTCCCCGCGCGTCAGCCCATTGCCAGACGCCGCATCGCGAACGTCTTTAGAAAAATGTTCGAGCCGGAGTAGATTGTCCATAATTCTGCCGTAACGAGGCCATCCCAAAAGCAGCGGTTCAGCTGCATTGGGAGGCCTTTTTTTATACCCGCCTTATTGTTCACAGCCAGCCATCCACGAAGAAACATGATGCTGAGGCTATACGCCCTCTCAAAATCAAATATTCTACATAGATTGTATGAAGTATATTTCCACTGAACCGACCCGATGGAAAACGTTCCGCATGATGCAATGAATTCAATGCAAAGGAATGATGGTATGTCATTAAAATGGGATCCCTCCAAGTGGGAGCTCCACCGGTTGTATTCCAAGCATCCCCGTCTCCGAAAGCTTCTTCCCCCGACAGAGAAATTAACTTTGGAGTCTTTGTCAAAGTATATGAAAGACTATGGTGCCGTATACGTCAAAGGGAATACTTCACACACGGGGTCAAATATCATAAAAGCATGGAAAACAAAGCGAGGATATCTTTTCGTCAAAGAACGGGGAATACCGAAAGCGGTGGAGTCCATTCAAGAATTGTACGATAAAGTCAAGGATGGAAGGCCGAGCAAGTCGATTCTTGTGCAAAAAGCGATTGATCTGGCCAGCATTAACGGAAGGCCGTTCTCGATTCGTCTCATGCTGATGCGGGACGGGAAAGAAAAGTGGCAGTACGCGGGAATGATCGCGAAAGTATCCGGCGAAGACAGCGTCATATCCAATGTGCGGCGCGGCGGCGGCTACGCGACGACAGTGGAGGATGCGCTGGGCAAATCTTTTGGGTATGGCAGAGAACGGATTAAGAGGGAGAAAAGAAAGCTGATCCGCTCAGGCTTCGAGATTATTCGCCACGCAACGAGCAGCGGCTATCGATCTTATGAGACGGGAATTGATCTGGGAATGGATAAGAAAGGGAGGCTATGGGTAATCGAGGTGAACCTTGCCTATCCTTCCTACGGATTATTTAATAGGCTCGAGGATAAAACGTACTACCGCAGAATCAAACGTTTGGCCGAAGCTTACAGAAAGCGACGAAGAGCCGTTAAAAAAGCATAGCCTTTCTATCCGGGCAGGGGCCGTTTATATCCCCTGTTTTTATTTTGGGTTATTCACACGACCGTATACTAAACTTTTCTCAATGGGCGGATTTCGTAAGCGGATTAAATGGTAAATCCGCATTGAACCAACACACGGAATGTACTGGCTGCATTTATTGAATTAAGGAGCGAGCGGCACTTTACAAAACCTATTTGAGGTGAACAGGAATGGCACAATCGAGTAAAGCATCCACGTTCAAGCGTCCGATCGTCGGCGTCATTGTGGGCACCAGGCCGATACGGGAAAGGGAGATGAAAAGCTATCCCAGGTTGAAGAAGCTTATGGATGCAAACCGGGAAGCAAAGACGACGCTTAACTTTTTTGGCACCGGTGATGTGGATCTCTCGAAGAAGAAAATAAGAGGAACTTACTATAACGATAAGACGAAGAGTTGGGAGAAGAAGCTATTCCCTCTTCCGGATGTCGTCTATGTCAGGGGCGGATCAGACAAGAAGATTAAAGACCTGCTGGCAAGATTCAATCGATTGGGCATCAAGAGAATAAATCCGATTCATGCTTTCGATAAAGGAGAGCTTTACGAGCATTTAATACAGGATGAGAACGTTCGGCACTATTTGCCTCCCACCCAAATTGTTCAAACCAGGGAAGAGATCAGAACCATGATCCGGGAGCAAGGAACGGTGTATGTGAAAGCCCGCCGCGGAAGAAGGGGGACCAAAGTAATGCGCATCGAGAAGCTGCCAAATCGCGGTTATTTGTACAGCTATTCCATACTGGGGCATTTGGTCCGCAAGAAAGCAAACCATATGGAGGCCGTGCAGAAGGCGATCCAATCGTTCTTCGGAGACCGGCCGGTCATTGTACAGCGAGCCATTGATTTGGTTAAGGTCAGCAACAATCGTCTTTGCGATTTCCGTGCCGAACTCCAAAGAAACAAACATAGCGAAATCGAAATCGTCGGAGTATGTATCCGCGTAGGACGGGCGAACTCCCCGATCACGACCCATTCCTCGGCCTATCCGTATGACACGTATCTTGCAAAATTGTTTCCCCGTTATACGAATCAACAGCTGGCAGCCTTGAAAGATAGAATCCATGCTTTTCTAATGAATGTTTATACCGCTGTAGAAAAAAAATACGGAAGGTTCGGAGAGATCGGAATCGACTTCGCGTTAGATAAGAACGGAGATATATGGCTGATCGAATGTAATGCGCAATCAGCCAAGGTATCTATCGTAAAAGCCTATGGCACAAAGGCCGAAAGAGCGTTTCTGAACCCGTTGGAATATGCCAAAGCGATTACGGGCAACAACCACACCCAAGAATAGTAGTTTTATGTATCGCATTTAAGCCATACGAAGTGAAAGAACGTGTGAAGAAGTTTTTGAAAGAGGGTGCCCTATGAAGCATACGATTATTCGAAGCAAAATGAAGAAAAGTTCCCCGCTCATGAAAGACCCGATTATTTCGCGTCATGTACCGGAAACGGAATGGTTTCATGCATCGAGCCTTCGGAAAATGCTCCAATCTTACTCTACTGTATATATTAAGCCGGATATCGGCAGGAAAGGCAACGGAATTGTCCGGGTGAGACAGCGAAGTCGCTCGGAATGTGAGATTTCGTACAGTAACAGAACGGTCAGTTGCTCCATTGAGGAGGTCTATTATGAGCTGCAGAAGATCATGAATCCCAATAAGAAATACTTGATTCAGCAGGGTATCGATTTGGCCACCTATCATGGCCGGCCGTTTGATGTGCGCGTTGTCCTGCAAAAGCCTTTGAACCGCTGGCATCTTTCCTGGGTCAGCGCGAAAGTTGCGCGCCGGAAAAACTCCGTTGTGACGAATGTAGCCAAAGGCGCAAAGGATGTAAAGATTAATAGGGTTTTAAGAGGAATCGACCAGCGAGTGAACAGAATGGAGGTAATGAGGGATTTAATCGACGTCTCCTACCAGATCGTGCAAATCTTAAATTCGCGCTTCGCTCTGAAGATTGTCGGATTGGATATGGGCATCGATAAGAGAGGAAAGATCTGGTTTATCGAAGCGAATACAAGGCCGGACTTCAGAGGGTTAGGAAAGTTGGATTTACAGCAGTACCGCAAATATCGCGAAGCCAAAAAATTGATCGGTGAAAGGTGAGATTATGCCCATTGAGATACACCACGTCAAAAGCAAACTGGCGGTAGCCTACCAGCTCAGCCACTTGCGTGAGCTTGCCGGCCATATCCCTGATACGGAGCTTTTGAGAGAGAGTTCCTTGAAACGAATGACGAAGAAGTATGATAAGGTTTATCTCAAGCCGGACCAGGGGAGAAAATCGAGAGGGGTCATCCGGATTGAAAGGTGGAAGAATGACGAATATAAATTGAGGCAGGAGACGGAAACAACCTATGTGAAATCCCAAGATCTATGGAAGACTGTCGAGAAGCTTACAAGCGGTACGAAATATATTATACAAAAAGCCGTTAACAGCGTGACGAAGGACGGGCGCCATTTCGATCTTCGCTGCCATGCCTTAAGAATCAACGGCGTCTGGAAGGTCGGAGGAATTTGCGGAAGGCTCGGGAAACGAGGAAGCATCGTTACCACTTCTCATTCCGGCGGCACGCCGACGATGCTGCGAACCTTGTTTACCCGACATTTGCATTATACTGCGCGAGAAAGAGAGCGGATGGTCCGCAGATTAAACAAGGTGATTATCAATGCCGTCAGCCATGTAAGCCGGATGTATCCGAATCTTAAAGAGTTCGCCGTGGACATCGGAATCGATACCCGGAACCGAATCTGGATCTTCGAGGTAAACATCGAGCCGTTAATCAGAGGGAATTTTAAAATGTTGCCCGACCAAACGCTGTATCGGAGAATAAAGCGAATGAGAAGATTGGCAAAATAATAACATAACTCATGTTAAACATACCGTCCGAAACATTGGACCATCCGGAGGCCGCTTTCGTCCCGTCTTGCGGACCATGGCCGCGCCCGTCCCATCTTTGACCTTGTTTTTCAAGGTCTTTTTTGTATAATGTTTCTATTGAAACAAGGGAGGCTGTGGAATGAACAAGCCAAATGAAATGATTGCGGTTCTCGATTTTGGAGGCCAATACAACCAATTGATTGCGAGACGGATTCGCGATCTCGGAGTATACAGCGAACTGCTGCCCTATAATACGCCGGTGGAGCGCATTCGCGAACTGAACCCGAAAGGCATCGTGTTTTCCGGCGGCCCGGCCAGCGTTTACGGCGACGATTCTCCAACGGTCGATCCGGACATTTATGAGCTTGGGATTCCCATTCTGGGAATTTGCTACGGAATGCAGCTTATGGCGCACCAACTGCAGGGCAAAGTGGAGAAGGCGAAGCTTAGGGAGTACGGGAAAGCCGAAGTCGATTTTTCCGACACATGCCATCTCGTGCACGGTCTGGAAAAAAAACGGCAGCAGGTGTGGATGAGCCACAGCGACCTCGTCGTGGAAGCGCCGGCCGGCTTCATTGTCGACGCGCGCACCGAACATGCGCCGATTGCGGCGATGAGCCATCCGGAGAAAAAGCTGTACGCCGTGCAATTTCACCCCGAAGTGCGGCATTCCGTATACGGCAACGAAATGATCCGCAATTTCCTGTTCCGCGTCTGCGGATGCGTTGGAAATTGGAGCATGGAAACGTTCATTGAAGACACGGTACGGGACATTCGCGCGCAGGTTGGAAACCGCAAGGTGCTGTGCGCGCTCAGCGGAGGCGTCGATTCATCGGTTGTCGCCGTGCTGATCCATAAGGCCATCGGTGATCAATTGACCTGCATGTTCATCGACCACGGACTGCTGCGCAAAGGGGAAGCGGAGAGCGTGATGGACACTTTCGCCGGCAAGTTCGATATGAAGGTCGTTCAGATTGACGCCCGCCAGCGCTTTTTGTCCAAGCTGGCCGGCGTAAGCGACCCGGAGGCGAAGCGGAAAATCATCGGCACCGAGTTTATCCGCGTGTTTGAAGAGGAATCGCAAAAATTGGGCGAATTCGACTTTTTGGCGCAAGGAACGTTGTATACCGACATTATTGAGAGCGGGACGGCGACGGCGCAAACGATCAAATCGCACCACAATGTCGGCGGGCTGCCGAAGGATATGAAGTTCAAGCTCGTCGAGCCGCTAAAGGCGCTGTTCAAGGACGAGGTTCGCAAAGTCGGGGAAGAATGCGGACTGCCGGCGGAAATCGTCTGGCGCCAGCCTTTCCCGGGACCCGGGCTGGCCATCCGCGTACTCGGAGAAGTGACCAAAGAGAAGCTGAAGATCGTTCGCGAGTCCGACGCGATTTTGCGCGAAGAAATCGCAAAAGCCGGATTGCAGCGGGAAATATGGCAATATTTTACCGCTTTGCCCGATATGAAGAGCGTCGGGGTGATGGGCGACGCGCGGACGTATTCGTATACGGTCGGCATCCGCGCGGTCACTTCCATTGACGGGATGACCGCCGACTGGGCGCGAATTCCGTACGATGTGCTGGAGAAAATTTCGAACCGCATCGTGAATGAGGTCGACAATGTGAATCGTGTCGTTTACGATATTACATCGAAGCCGCCGGCGACGATTGAATGGGAATGATTTTTTTAAACCGAACGTATTTCTTGCCATCGGCAAAGAACGTTCGGTTTTTTATTGACAAGAGTCGACATCCGCTCTAGAATGAAGGTAAGTCAACTTTTCGTATAATCTCAAGAATCGGCTTGAGAGTCTCTACGCGATCACCGTAAATGATCCGGCTACGAAAAGGGAGAAGCGTACCTGTGTTGCGGTATAGTTTTTTCCTTTTGTAGAAACCTAGGGATAATGGCCAACCTAGGTTTTTTTCGTTGCAATCTGCAGTGCAATGATGCCGACAAACAGGGAAGGCTGGTCATCCAAAACAAATTAATCTTTGGAGGAGTTAGGGAATGGATCGTTTTTTCAGGCTTAAAGAGCATGGGACGAATGTAAAAACGGAAATCATTGCCGGGGTCACTACGTTTATGACGATGGCCTATATCCTGTTCGTCAACAATTTGTTTCTCGGTCCGAATGGCGCGGGCATTCCGCAGGAAGGCGTATTTTTCGCCACGGCCGTCGGTGCGGGCATTGTGACGATCGCCATGGGGCTGCTCGTCAACATTCCGATTGCGCTTGCCCCGGGGATGGGTTTGAACGCTTATTTCATGACCGTCGTGTTAAGCTCCAACGGTTCGATTACTTGGCAAACCGCCTTGGGGGCCGTCTTTATTTCCGGTATCATCTTCATTATTTTGACGGTGACGAAAATCAGGCAATTGCTGCTTCGCGCCGTTCCCGACAGCATCAAAGCCGCCATAACGGTGGGTATCGGGCTGTTCATTACGATTATCGGCTGCAAGCTGGCCAATCTGGTCATGATTTCCGTCGTGCCCGATACGGACATATCCAAACCGGTGCCCGGATCCTCGTTTAATTTGATTTTAGGCAGCTTCAGCCATAAAGACACGCTTCTTGCCTTAATCGGGCTCCTCATCATCGCGGTTTTAATGGCTTTGAGAGTCAAAGGCGCACTGCTCATCGGCATTTTGGCCACTACGATTGTCGGCATCCCGATGGGGGTCACGAACTTAAGCGAACTGGCCGGAGCCAGTTGGATTCCTTCGTTCGATAATCTGGCCGTAGGAAAGCTGGACATTGCCGGAGCGTTCGGCGTCGGGATTATTGAAGTCATCTTTATTTTTACATTCGTTGAATTGTTCGATACATTCGGCACGTTGGTAGGTACGTCCAAAAAAGCCGGGCTCCTGAACAATCAAGCCGAGGGAGAGAAAAAGGTCGGCAAAGCGATGCTCGTCGACGCCGCCGGTGTAAGCACGGGCGCGCTTCTCGGAACGAGCACGATTACCGCATACATTGAAAGTGCATCCGGCGTCGCCGAAGGCGGCCGCACCGGTTTGACCGCCGTTACGACAGGCGTCTTGTTCCTGCTTGCCTTGTTTATCGCGCCGCTTGCGTTAGTCGTACCGTCCGCGGCTACGGCTCCGGCTTTGATTATTGTGGGTGTTTTGATGATGGGGCAGGTGAAAGAAATCGAGTGGGACGATTTCCTGCACGCCTTTCCCGCGTTTTTGACGATTGCCCTGATGCCTTTTACGGGAAGCATCGCCAACGGAATCTCCGCGGGTATCGTCGGCTATACTGTGCTCGGCGCTTTCAACAATCTGTTTTCCTCCCGCAAAGTGAACGTTCATTGGCTGATGTGGATTCTGGCCATTCTGATTATTGCGCGTTACTTATTCCTTTCCGGGGAATAACGGGATGATTGTTCGCCGCGCGCGACTCCAGCGTGCGGCTCGCCACATGGCGGCGGTCAACCACATGAAATCGCCAGCATATATTGCACAAAATGCAACATACATAAGGTGAAAAAGCCCTGGCGCGCAATATGTTGCATTTTGTGCAACATGAACCGGGAAAATCGTCATTTTCGCGCGTTTTGACTGAAGTATGTTGTATTCTGTGCAATTTATCGGATGAACAGGCATGTACAGAGCATTTAAACTGCATTTTGTGCATTATATCCTCTCTTACTAGGAAGCAGCCGCTGATGTTTTCCGTCTTTTCCCCGTTTTTCCTGTTGCATAATCGCGCACGGGATGATATATTTATGATTATCTTTTCGGCGCTCCACATTGCAGCACATCATTGCCGCTAATTTCAACAACGGCAGTCACGAGTTGGAAAAAAGAAGTGCTTGCATTTTAAGTGCCGGATGTGATATCTTAATAAAGTCGCCGCTCGGGCACAAGTCCGGGTGAAACGGCGGCGAGGCAAACCGGCTTCCGCCGGGCGCATGTTCACATGAACGTGCCGCGCTTGTTCCTTGAAAACTGAACAACGAACGAATACGTCTTGGACAATGCTTATTAGAGCGAATCAGCTCTCACACCCAAAGCGTTGGTTTCGGGGCCCC
>JAWLCZ010000060.1:0-19919 GCA_041686835.1 Paenibacillaceae bacterium
GCTTTCTTTGCTGGGAAATCATCCCCGCCGCCGCTGTGTACAATCCTCTCAGCAAGGTTACGGCCTCCTTTTACCCCAGTTTGTTCTTCGTTACTTTGTCCAAATTGTCGAGCATAATGCCCGTGCCTTTAACAACGCAGTGCATCGGATCGTCGGCGATCAGCACCGGAACCTTGAGCTCGTCCGCCAAAAGCTGATCGAGACCGTGCAGCAGCGCGCCTCCGCCCGTCAGGATAACCCCCCGATCGATAATATCGGCGGACAGTTCCGGCGGCGTGCGTTCCAGTACCGATTTCGCGGCGGCTACGATGGCCGAGACCGGCTCCCACAGCGCCTCTCTAATTTCATGGGAATGAATCGTCACGGTCTGCGGCAGGCCGGACACCATATCCCTGCCCCGAATATCCATCTGTTCGCCGCGGTCGCCGGAATAAACGGTGCCAATGCGAATTTTAATATCTTCCGATGTCCGTTCGCCGATTAATAATTTGTATTTATTTTTAATATATTTCATTATGGCCGAATCAAACTTGTCCCCGGCGACTTTAATAGAAGAGGCGGTAACGACATCGCCCATCGACAGGACGGCGACATCCGTCGTTCCTCCGCCAATATCCACGACCATATTTCCGCTCGGTTGGAATATGTCCATTCCCGCCCCGATCGCGGCCGCCTTCGGCTCCTCTTCCAGGAACACCTCTTTCGCGCCGCTGCGTTCCGCCGCTTCGCGAATCGCTTTTTGTTCGACCGAAGTAATGTTCGTCGGCGCGCAAATGAGGATGCGCGGGTGGCTGTACCATTTCTTTCCATCGACTTTGCTGATAAAATGCTTCAGCATTTTTTCCGTAATTTCAAAGTCGGCAATGACCCCATCCTTCAACGGCCGGATGGCGATAATGTTCCCCGGGGTCCGGCCAACCATCCGCCGGGCTTCCTCGCCGACGGCGAGCACCTGTTTCGTTTCGTTATCGATGGCTACGACCGAGGGTTCGTCAAGAACGACCCCGCGCCCTTTCACGTGAATGGAAACATTGGCCGTTCCCAAATCGATTCCTATATCTTTGTTAAACATACAAAACGGATCCTCCTACACCATACCCGATACAAAAGAATTTGCGGGATACCTATGTCGCAGCCTTGTTGTTTTGAACCGGTTCGACATATTTTTATCAATTACTAGTTAATTCGATACGAAATCACAAAATCCTCCAATTGCGATTTATTTTTTGAAAATAAGATAAGCTTCGGGTGAAAACGTTTGGAAGAAGTCTCGCCCGTTCATCGTCAGAGGAAGCTTATCTTGCGGAAAAACGATCAGGATCTTCCCGACGCGACGGCTTCGGCCGACTTCTTCCTGTTTTTCTTATACTTAATTTTCGTCGCTTCTCCTCCCCTTAAATGCCGGACCGATTTGTGATATTCCAAAATCGTTTTTACTTGGTTGGCTAAATCCGGATTGATTTCGGGCAACCGTTCCGTCAAATCTTTGTGCACCGTGCTTTTGGAAACGCCGAATTCCTTCGCGATTATACGAACCGTATTTCTCGTTTCAACGATACAACGGCCGATTTTGATGGTCCGCTCTTTGATGTAATCGTGCACGCCCTTCGCCTCCCTGCTCGAGATAGTTTGGTACATTATATGAGGGGAGAACCCATATATTCTTTGTTTCCAAGCCTGACAAGCATATTTATGCACATTTATTTTTATGGACAAGGACAAATGAGCAGGGCGGCGGCCATTTTTTTGACGGTAAAAAAGAAAAAAACGGAAGGTTTTCAGCGAAACCTTCCGCTCGGCATTCGTCAATTTTCGGAAATGAGCGTTTCCGGATTGACCGGCTTGCCTTCCTGGTGCACTTCAAAATGGAGATGCACCCCTTCATCTTTCTCCAGTTCGTTGCGTCCGGCTTTGGCGATCACGTCGCCTTGCTTGACCTTCGCATCTTTGGTCGCTTTGACTTCAGACAAGCTGTGGTAGATGGTTTTTAATCCGTTTTCGTGCGTAATTTCCACCAGTTGACCGATTAGCGGCAGATTTTCCACTCTCGTTACCGTGCCGCTCATCGCCGCCAGCACGTCGAACGGTTGGTTGTCCTGTCTGGAAAAATCGACGCCGATGTGCGGCATGTACGTATCGTTGTACTCTACTACGGCAGACTGTCTCGCTTCATTGGAAGCATCTTTGTCGAAGAAATGTTTGCTCACTTCCAGTTCGCTGCGATTGGCTACCGGCCAGTGCATCGACTCCGTTTTCACCGTTACAGGCAGAGCATCCGTCTCATCCGTGGAATCGGCAGGATTCGTCACTTCCCCAGTCTCCAGTCCGTGATTTTGGTCGGTATTGGGAGCCTTACCCGAATCCTGATACACCCACATTAACGTTAAAATGATTGCTGCCGCTGCCATGTATGTAGCCGGAAATACCCATTTCTTGGACAACAACCGTTTCCATGCGGAACGTTTAGCCGCTGCCGCCGAGTCTACCGCTCCTTCTATCGATTTGGGAGCTTCTTCTTTTGCTTGAGCATTGTGCTTTTGTTCACTCATCTTTATATCACCTCACTACCCATTGTTGCCACATCGATAGGTTTTATACGTGAGGCGATCTTTTTTTTGCAGTATTTGCAAGACGATTACGATTTCTATTCCGCTTTGGCCCCATCTGCTATCTTCGAAGCTTTCTCGATCCGCACTCCTCTATAATAATACTTCAATATGTCTTCCGCGGTTTTTCCCTGTTTGGCCATGCCGTTCGCTCCCCATTGACTCATGCCGACGCCGTGCCCGAAACCGAACGTGGTCACCTTCAGTTCGTTCCCCTGCACCTGCCATACAAACTGGGTGGAATGGAGGCCGAGCTTTTCCCTGACTTCCCGCCCGGTAAATGTTTTATCCCCGATTTTCAGCTTCTTGATCCGGTGTCCCGCCGTCGTTGCCATGACGGTAAATCCCGCTCCCGCGCCGGCCGCACGATCCACGCCAAGCTTTCGCAGCGCGGAAAGGTAGTCGATCGTCACCGTTTCTTTATACCTTGGGGAAAGGTTTTTATCCCACGGGCTCGGCACGCTCCGCAAATAGGGAACGTATTCCCCCCAATAATCTTCCGAATTTTCCGTATATCCGTTGCTGGTGGAGAAAAATGCCGGAACAATCGGTTTTCCCTCATAGGTGATAATCAAATCTTTCGTTTCATTTACCGCCTCGTTGATTTTGTCCATGTTCCGGCCGTATTCGATGAAATTCCACTTTTTCTTCAAATCTTGTTCCGAAACATACGCCTGGTGATCGACGGCATCGGTCACCCATGCGCCTTTGACCGGTACGTTGCTGAAATCGTGCTCCATCATGCGGCGCACGATGTAGGTTCTTGCGGCGATCGCCTGCGCCTTCAACGCTTCCGGTTCGAAATTGGCGGGCATTTCCCCCGCTACGACGCCACGGACATAGGATTCGAGCGGAACGGTCTCGATTCGGCGTTCCTTCGTTAAATATACCGGCACGTTTACCGCCCGTTCTTGTATTTCCAAAGGTACGGTCGGTTTTGTCCGGATGACGGGCACGTCCGGAATTTCTTCGGCGGACTCCATTTTGTCCACCAACAACCCGGGAATGACAACGATGACGGCGGTTAAAACGAAAATGACGGCCGTTCCCCACCAAAACCATGTTTTTTTCACGCCTGTTCCTCCATTTTCAGATGCCGGCCAGCCGCGTATTTTGCATCGGGATGTAAACTATAAACATCTTATGAAAATGAAAGACGTGATAGAACGAGAAAAACCGTCCGGACAAATCACCGGACGGTCCTTTTCTTGTGCAAACCCATACATTCGAGCGTGGGGAGGGACGGGTGTGGGGTTCCAACCGTTCTTGAAATCGTGTTATAAGATTAGACTTTTACCGATCTTCGATGCGGTATGCGTATCAACGCGCGACTCCCGGCGTGCGGCTCGCCACATGGTGGCGGTCAACCACACATGTATCGTCATCATGCCATGTTACTATAATGCGTATGAAGGGTCTCGCGTTGGTACCGGACATCAAAGCCCTTATTTTACTAAAAACGCTCCATTTCTATGTCCTTGCGGACATACGGTATCTTATTGAGTAAAAACCAGTCCTTTTCAGCGCCAGATTACGCAAATAACGGATCGTATGTCCGTGAAAATCCGAACGGGACGGATTTTCGTCCAAATAACGCCCCTGTTGTCCGGTACAACCGTCTGCCACTGCTTTCGCAACATCTCGGGATGTATTCGTCCATTTTCCATTCTTTTTCGCGCAAATGAGGGCGAACTATGCCCACGTCGGCTGAACGGAAAACATTCCGACTTCGTTCAGCTTCTCCACTTCGAGATCGTTCACTTCGATACGCCTGATATCCGCGCCCAGCGCTTTCAGCTTGGTTGTAATATCCACGTACCCGCGATCGAGATGGTGAAGGCCGGTAATTTCCGTCTCTCCTTCCGCCGCAAGCGCGGCCAGCATTAATGCCGCACCCGCCCGCAAGTCGGTGGCGCATACTTTGGCGCCCGTCAACCGGGCGTTTCCGTTGACGACAGCCGTTCTTCCTTCCACCTTGATGTCTCCGCCCATGTTTTTAAAATCGGCCACGTGCATGAAGCGGTTTTCAAACACGGTTTCCGTCACGAGACTTGTACCGTCGGCGACCATCAACAACGCCATCATCTGCGACTGCATATCGGTCGGAAAACCCGGATACGGAAGCGTCTTGACGTCAACGGCGCGCAGCTTGCGATTGACGAACACGCGTATTCCGTTTTCGTCCTCCTGAACGTCCACGCCCATTTCCTGCAGTTTGGAGATGACCGGTTTCAAATGATCGCTGATGGCGCCTTCTATGTAAATATCGCTGCCGGTAATGGCCGCGGCAATCATGAACGTTCCCGCTTCAATGCGATCCGGAATGACCGTATGCACGGCCCCGCGAAGTTTGTCGACGCCTTCGATGCGAATCAGGCCCGTACCCGCTCCGCGGATTTTGGCGCCCATCGCGTTCAAATAGTTGGCCAGATCAACGATTTCCGGCTCCTTCGCCGCATTTTCAATCGTTGTCGTGCCGTCGGCCAAAGCGGCCGCCATCATAATATTTTCCGTCGCCCCCACACTGGCGACATCGAGATATATTTTGGCTCCCCGCAGCTTTCCGGCAACTTTGGCTTCGATGTATCCTTGCCCTAAAGAAATATCGGCGCCCATCGCCTCAAACCCTTTTAGATGCTGGTCTATCGGCCGGGTTCCTATCGCGCATCCTCCGGGAAGCGCGATGCGCGCGCGGCCCAATCGGGCCAAGAGCGGCCCCATTACAAGAAAAGAAGCGCGCATCATGCGAACCAGCTCATACGGCGCTTCGAATGAAGTCAATTGTTCCGCATTTACGCGTATCACTTCATCTTTATATGCAATTCCGACCCCCAGTGAAGCCAGCACTTTGCTAATCGTCATCACATCGTCCAGCGGAGGGGCGTCGTGAATGACGCTTTCGCCTTCCGCTCCCAAGATGGAAGCCGCGATAATAGGAAGAACGGCATTTTTCGCTCCGCTAATCTTTACTTTTCCGGATAATCGCTTGCCACCGCGGATGATTATTTTGCTCATCTTGGTTCCCTCCGCGCATCGTTTTGTCGTCTTTTCCAGCAAAAATTGAAATATATGGCGATTTCTTCCCGCAAGTCCATTCCCCAGTTTACCATCGAATCTTTGCGGCGGACAACTGTTAATTTATGGATGCGCGGGAGTTCGTCTGTTAGCCGCTACGGTATAACTGTTCGTAAACGATCCTATTTTTTGATCGGTTGTATTATCCATTGTTGACAACTGATATGGATGTTATTCGATTTTTCGTTCAAAACATCCATTTCAAGAGCATCGCCCATTGAAAATAATCCGTTATAAACTTGGCGATTTGGTAGCCGATGATAATGGATAGAAACACCTGCAGCAATATGGCCTGCGGGCTTTTCGGATTTTTCACAAACAGGTCGAAACGAAACGTCTGCATCGCCCACCAGGAAAGGGCGATGCAGAAAAGTACCGTAACGATGGAGACAAGCCCGGATAAGCCGACCATAAATTCCGTATCGGTTGGAATCAATGCGCTTCACTTCTTTCTATTTTCGAATGGCCCGGTACAAAATCGAGGCAAATTCAGCCCGGCTTGCCGGCTTTTCCGGTCTGAACGTATTGTCCGAATATCCCGATAGGTAACCGCCGTCCACCATCCGGCTCAATATCGGGGCGGCCCAATAGCTGTCGCTTATATCGGCAAACGGCGCTTCCGCGGAGTTCTTTCCGCCCAGCTTCATGGCTCCGGCCAGCATCGCCGCCATTTCCGCGCGGTTCAGCTTCCGATCGGGCGCAAACGCTTGGTTTCCGTAACCTTTGACGATTCCCGCGCGCGACGCTTTGGAAACGGCGTCATACGCCCAATGGCTTTTGTTTACATCTTTGAAGGCGACGCTTCCCCCTTGCGTCAGCCCGAAAGCTTTCACAAGCATCGCAGCCGCTTCGGCGCGGGTAATGCTGTTTTCCGGTCTAAACGAATAATCCCCGTACCCGGAAACGATTTTCTGTTTCGCCAGTTCGACGATGGCCGGGCGGGCCCAATGTTTGGCTATATCCCGGAAACCGCCGATTAACGGTTGAGCCTTGACGGTCAATTTATACATCTGGTGGTCGAAGTTTTGATCCGCCAGAAGCCGGATATAATACGTGCCGGCCGTCAGTTTGCGACCGGATTGTATTCGGGTCGTTCCCGGCTTGTTGAGCCGCAAATCGAGCGGAATGTTGCTGCTGTCGAGTAAGCTGAACGACAACAACCGCTCCGGGGGAATGCCGCTGACGTCTATGGTTACATAGCTTGTCTCCTTCACTTTGAACGCAAACCAATCGACGTCTTCATCGGTGTTCAGTACGCCGGTATATGCCGTATTCATGCTCATCATGACCGCTTGGAACGGTTTGTCGTTCGGCTCGTTCGGATCGACATATTTCGTCGCATAATCGATCGCGAGCGTATATTCCCCCGCCGCCGGATACACCGGGCTTTTTGTAATGACATTGCTGATCAGAAAATAATACTTTCCCGGTTCGACATCTATCGGATCGGGATATTCCGCAATCCCTTCGCTAGCGTTATCGACAACCGACGCTTCTTCGCCCGTGCGTTGAATCATGATCGCCGGATCGATTCTCGTCGTGTCGACCGACAATTTCAAACGCAGCGTGCCGGGCTGCGTAAAGTTGATCATAAACCAGTCCTGGTCGTTCGTCTGATGGAACGTGCCGGTAATCTTCTGGCTTCTCGCCGGCAGGACATAGGCTTTATACTGACGGTCGTTGTCTTCAAAGGCGTCCCGGTAAATGTGGAACGAGGCGGTCAGCCTGTACTTGACGGTTTGTTTCAGCCGCGCGTTTGCCGGACTGATGCGGATGTAGCTTTTTCCTTTCGTGACATTCAGGTTAACCGGTTTGTTTAAAGAATATTCTTTTTCACTCGAGCCCAAAACATGACGCAGCTGTAAATCGGAAGGAGCCGCTCCGTCTGTTTCGATCTGAACCTCAATCGTTCCGTCATACGGGGCGTCAATAACATACCAGTCCTGATCGTCAGCGCCTTGAACCGCCGCGGAGATCATCTTGTTGATAGGCAGCGGCTTGGCGGCATTTCGTTTGTCGTTATTCTCGTATATATCGTCCCGATACGGCTGCGTCAACGCCTTGTCAGCCCTCAGGAGACCGTATCCGGTACGGCTGTCCCATCCTTTATCTCCGATGTCTTCTGCCGTCTGGCGCAGATGATTGCGCAACTCATGCGGTTTCCATTCCGGATGCGCGGCCCAGACGAGCGCGGCGACAGCGGCAACTTGCGGAGCGGCCATCGACGTGCCGTTTTTATATTCATATCCTCCCCCGTTTGCCGTTGTGTACACTTCCCACGGGGCGACCAAGTCGAGCTCCTGGCCGTAATTGGAATCGTGATGTGCCCGATTGTCCGGCGTCGCTCCGCCGACAGCCAGCACGGTCGGATATGCGGCCGGATACTTGACGGTCTTCCCGTCGTTGCCTGAAGCGGCGATGAGCAGCACTCCGCGGTTTTCCGCGTATTTCACAATGTCGCTCATATACCGGGAGTAGCTGTGCAAACCGAGCGAAAGCACGACGATGTCGGCACCGTGATCGACGGCATAGCGTATTCCCTCGCCCAGTTTGTCTTCGTCGCCGGAACCGCTCGCTTCCAACGCTTTGATCGGCATGATTTTGGCGCCCCATAACAAGCCGGACACTCCTTGTTTGTTATTGCCGACGGCGGCAATCACCCCGGCCACATTCGTACCGTGACCGTTGTCGTCATACGGCTGCTTTTTGCGATCAATCAAGTTGACGCCGGGAACCAAGTTGTTTTTCAAATCGGGATGATCCAAATCGATGCCGGTATCGACAACCGCAATTGTGAGCGATCGGTTTTCGGTGACGTAATCCCATGCTTTCTCCGCATGAATTTGCCGGAGATAAGTTTGCCGGCTGTACATCGGATCGTCCGGCTTCGCCGACAGATGATACGTTTGGTTCGCTTGAATGTATTCCACATCGGGCGAACGCGACCATTGTTCCACCCAAGCCCGTTCATCATATCCGGCGCGCGGACGGGCGGTAACGATGCGGGAACGGCCGTATTCGGCGATAATCTCGCTTGTTTTTTTGAATTGCGGACTCATTTCCTTTTTCCATTTAATAATCCACGATGAAGACGGGGCGGCCGGTTCATCATGAATCGGTCGGGCGTAGGATATCCGGTCGGATATCGTATGGAGTGCGATCAGAATGGCGATGAGCAGCACGGTGTATTTCAAATTTATTTTCATAGAGGCCTACCTTTGTTTCTACTGGGTGGTGGTGTAGTGTACATGCTTCTACAAATGTGTATTATATCCCTTCCCGCAGCCGATAAAAGAGTCTTTAGACCCACCATCCCCAGGATCCAAATATGGGTGGATGAAGCAATCCTTTGTCTTTGAAAATGGGAAAACCGCCCGCAATCGGGCGGGCGGCAGGAGGGGCGGCGAACGAGTTTATCCGGCTCATGGAGCCAATCCTCCTCATGGGACCCATTCGGCTCGGGAGCGCCTTCCCCGTTCACGCGATTGTCCTTATTGCCGGATCATGAAATCGGCAGCCAGACTGAATATCGAGTTGATATAAGCGACTACGGCATTCGGGAACAATCCGAGCAGCACCGTAGCGGCGGTGCATATCCATACCGCAACGCCAAGCGGAACCGGCGTCTTGATCTCGCTCCCTTCGAAATTCGTCCGCATGAACATTTGCCGGATGACGGCGAAATAATAGTAGTAGGAGATGACGCTTGTCACGATCATGATCGCCGCCAGCCAATACGTTTGCGCCTGCAGCGTACCGAACAAAATGAACAGCTTGCCGAAAAATCCGCCGGTCACCGGCAGTCCCGCCAGCGACAGCACAATGACCGACATGGCGACAGCCGTCCACGGCGCCCGGTAGTACAGCCCGGCGTATCCGCTCAATTCGTCGTGACCGGAGGCGCGGTTCACGATCATGAGCACGGCGAACGCGCCGATGTTCATGAACAGATAAGCGATCAAATAAAAGATGAACTCCGAGAAAATGGAAAAGTGAACCGGCGAAGTCATGAACTGGTTCGCTATCGGAACGAGCAAATATCCGGCATTGGCCACCCCGGAATAAGCGAGCAGCCGCTTCATGTTTTTTTGTCTCAGCGCCATCGCGTTTCCGGCGATCATCGCCGCCGCGGCGAGAACCGCTATCGCGGCAAACGCGTCGGTATGTAACGGCATGCGGGCATCGCCGACGCCGAAAAACACGCTGTAGATGACGCGAAACAAGATGGCGAATCCGGCCGCTTTCGACACGACGGCCAGAAAAGCGGCAATCGGTGTCGGAGCGCCTTGATACGCGTCGGGCGCCCACGTATGGAACGGCGCCGCCGCAATCTTAAACGCGAATCCGGCAAACAGCAGGAAGAACGAAACGTAAATCAGCGCATGATACGTTTCCAAATTTTGCATCAATACGACGCTCATTTGCCCGATGTTCGTCGTCCCCGTCATGCCGTATAAAAACGACATGCCGTACAGTAGGATTGCCGACGACACTCCGCCAAGCACCGCATATTTAAACGCGCCTTCTCCCGAACGAACGCTGCTTTTGCGCATTCCGACCATGACATAGGAAGTGATGCTGAGCAGCTCCAGCCCGACGAACAGCGTAATCAAATCGCCGGACGACGCCATCATCATGGCGCCTAACGTGGCGGGCAAAAGCAGGTAAATCAGCTCTCCGCCATGCCGCACCCCTTCTTTTTCCAGCGTGCCGATGCTCATCAGCGTAATCAGCCCGGTGCCGGTAAGAAAAACAAGCTTCAGCAGGCTGGCGTAATCGTCGATGCGGTAGCTTTGATTCAACAGCTGCACCGGTTTGTCCGAATTCAATTGCGCGGCAACGAAGGCGGCGGAAATGACGATTCCGGCCAAAGAAAGCCAGCCCAATGCGTTTCGATCCGTTCGTTTCGGCAGGACAAGATCGAGTATCGTCAACACTATCGCAGAGATGACCAAGGTCAACTCCGGTGCAAGGTGCGCCAAATCGCCCGCCTGTAAACGCTGCAGTTGATCCATTGGCCTAACCTCCCATCTTCGTCGTTATATTTTGGAACAGAACGTCGATCGTTTGCTGCAACGGCTGGCCCAGTACCGAAGGATAGACGCCGAGCAGCAAAATGAAGGCTACCAACGTAATCATCGGCGCGGCTTCCACGAACCTTGCGTCCCTCATGCCGGACCAATGCTCCGGCATAGGCCCGTAGCTGATTTTCATCACCGCTCTCAATACGTATACGGCGGCAAAAATAATGCCGAGCGCCCCGACGGCCGCAGCGGCCGGCATGACGCCAAACAATCCGGCGAAAGCCAGAAATTCACTGATAAATCCGGACAGCCCCGGAAGACCGAGCGACGCCATCCCGGCAACGAGCAGGATGCCGCACATAAACGGCACCGTTTTCGCCAATCCGCCGAGCCGATCCAGCATCGTCGTCTGCGTCCGTTCATATAAACTGCCGACGAGCAGGAACAGCAGAGCGGATATCAATCCGTGCGAAACCATCTGGAAAACGGCGCCCGTCATTCCCGCTTCATTCAATGCCGCTATGCCGAGAAGCACAATTCCCATATGGCTGATGCTGGAATAGGCCAGTACCAATTTAAATTCGGTTTGCCGGAAGGCGAGCAGCGCACCGTACAAAATGTTGACGACGCCGAGCACCGCCAGTGGGAACGCCCACTGCTTCGCTTCCGCCGGAAACAGCAGCACACCGAAGCGAATCAATCCGTATGCGCCCATTTTGAGCAGAATGCCGGAGTGGATCATGACGACGGACGGATGCGCTTCCGTATGCACTTTCAGCATCCACGTATGGAACGGAAAGATCGGCAGCTTGACGCCGAACGCCACAAGCAGCATGGCAAATAACGCCCATTTCATGCCGGGGCTCAGGTAAAACGGGTTCTGCACAAATTCGCTCGGTTTTGTATTCGTGTACGAATCGGGCGAAAACAGGTTATGCGCAATGACCTTGATGTCTCCGCTGTAAAACAGGCTCGCCTGCCCACCGGACTGTGCGGTGGAAAATCCCGCCGTACTGACGAGGATGAGGAAAGCGATAAGCATGACGGCCGAGCCTAACCCGTTGTAAATTAAAAACTTGTTCGCCGCCTTCTCTTTATCCAAATACCCCCAAATGCCGATCAGGAAAAACATCGGAACGAGAGTGATTTCGAAGAACACGAAAAACAAAAATAAATCCTGGGCCATAAACACGCCGAACATGCCCGTCTCGAGCAGCAGTAACAGCATATAAAACGTCTTCCACCGTTTCTTGACATGTACGGCGGCAAGCGCCGCCATCGTCGTAATCAGGGCGGTTAAAAATACGAGAGGAAGCGAGATGCCGTCAACAGCCATCGAATAGTTGAATTGGAAGAAAAACGACTCGAACTGCCGCAGTCCTTCCGCCTCCTGATTGAGCGGAATATGAATCCACGGCATTTGCTCTACATACTGCATATCGCCGGTCCGGTTGTTAAAATCGGTGTACAGCCATACGGACAACAGAAGCGGAACGAGCGTCGCCGCGATGGCGGCCGCCTTGATCCACCGCCCCTGATCTTTCGGGATAAACAGGAGCAGGATGACGCCAAGCAGCGGGGAGAATGCTATGAGCGACAAAATGGGCAAGTTGGCGAGCATCTAGAAAAACCTCCTTCCCGCAAATACGGCCGCAAATACGATGAAACCGAGCAGCGTAATGAGGCCGTACGTTTGCAGTTGGCCGTTTTGCAGCCGCGTGCCGGCTTTGCCGAGGTTTACGGCGGATGCGGCGGTCCATCGTACGATGCCGTCGACGACGTAATCGTCGAACGCGCGAAGAAACGTGCCGACAGCGCGCAGCGGCGCGACAATCGCTTTTTGATACAACTCATCGATATAATATTTGCGATACACCAGCTGGTACAGCCAGGGCCAGCGGCTGGAAACGACGTCGGCCGGAACGGATTGTTTCGCGTACATCAACCAGCCGAGTCCGATGCCCAGCACGCCCGCCAGCGTCGACAGCACCATAACGATCCCGTTGGCATGCTCCTCCGCCGCTTCTCCCGTCAGCCAGGAGCCGATCCACGGATACACGAAACCGGAACCGACGGCAAGCGCAGCCAGAATGACGAGCGGCACCGTCATCACCGCCGGAGACTCCTGCGCCGTATCGTCGGAACGCGGCTTCCCGGCGAATACGAGAAAAAATAATCTCGACATATAAAATGCGGTGAAAAAGGCGGCAATCCATCCGATCCAGAACAAGCCCTGATGATGATTGAACGCCTCCGCCAATATCGCGTCCTTGGACCAAAAACCCGCAAACGGCGGAATGCCCGACAACGCGAGCGCGCCGACGGCAAACGTCCACGCCGTTATTTTCATCTTGCCGCCGAGGCCGCCCATCAGCCGGATGTCCTGCCGGTGGACCGCATGGATGACGCTGCCGGCCGCCAGAAACAAGAGCGCCTTGAAAAAGGCGTGCGTAAACAGGTGAAATATGCCGGCCGCGTACGACGCGCCCACCCCGAGCGCCATCATCATGTAGCCCAGCTGGCTGACGGTGGAATAGGCGAGAACGCGCTTGATATCGTTTTGGGCTGTGCCGATCGTCGCGGCGAATATCGCCGTAAACCCGCCGATATAGGCGACCGTTTGCAGCGCGGCAGGAGAGGCGAGAAAGATGTCATACGTGCGAGCCACCAAATAGACCCCCGCCGCCACCATCGTCGCCGCGTGGATGAGCGCACTGATCGGCGTCGGGCCTTCCATCGCGTCCGGAAGCCACGTATGAAGCGGAAATTGACCGGATTTGCCGATCGCGCCGACAAAGATAAGCAGCGCGATCGATGTCGCAACGCCTGACGGTATTTCATGACCGGCAAACGCATTATGTATCGAGCTGAAATCGAGCGCATGGCCCGGCATGTGCCAGAACAGCAGCAATATCGCGATAAAAAACCCGACATCGCCGACACGGGTCACGATAAACGCTTTTTTCGCAGCCGCTTTCGCTTCCGGCTTAAAGTACCAGAACCCGATGAGCAGGAAAGAACTGACGCCGACCAGCTCCCAAAAAATATACAGCTGCAAAATATTTTCCGAAATGACGAGCCCGAGCATGGAAAAGGTAAAAAGCGCCACATAGCCGTAATACACCGTAATCCGTTCATCGCCGTGCATATATCCTTTGGAGTAAATGTTGACAAGCAGGCTGACGAGCGTCACGACGACCAGCATGAGCGCGTTTAAGTTCGTAATTTCAAATCCCATGCGCAGCGGGGTATCCCCGATGCGGAGCCATTCAAAACCGTTCCAGGTGTAATCCTCGATATGGCCGCCCACGCGTTCGATGAAAATAAGGACGGAGAGCACGAACGACGCAAACGCGGCAATGATGCTGATCCCCGCGGCGGCCGTTTTCATTTGCCGGCCCATCGCCGTCAGGGCCAGAAAAGCGAGCAGCGGAAACAGCGGGATGAACCAGGCATACGGTGAGTAAACTGATACCATTGATCGTTTCCTCCTAAGAGTTTGCGTAAGCAAACTTACTTCGTAAGGGACTACTGAGTTTCTGTTAAGAAACTGTCTTCGAAAGCATATGCTTAAAGTTTGCGCAAGCAAACTTGCTTCGTAAGGGATGAAGTCGAAAACCGGCTTACCGTTTCATCGAATCCATTTCGTTCACGTCGGTCGTTCCTTTGGCGCGGAACAGAGCGATCAAGATGGCGATGCCGACGGCGGCTTCCGCTGCGGCGACCGTAATCGTAAACAAGGAGAACACTTGGCCGGTCAAAGAAGGATGGGCGCCGTACTTGGCGAAAGCGACCAAATTCAGGTTCACCGCGTTCAGCATGATTTCAATCGACAATAGCACGATGACCGCATTTTTTTTCGTCAGCGCTCCGTACAAACCGATGCAAAACAAAATCGCGCCCAACGTAAGATAGGATAAAATCATATTGCTCAAGCTTCATTCCTCCTCTCTCTTCGCCAGCACGATAGCTCCGATGAACGCGACCGTGAGCAGAACGGACACGATTTCGAACGGAATGACGTACTGATTGTAAAGCAGTTCGCCGATCGCCAGCGTGTTGTCTTCTCCCGGATGAAAATCTCCGCCTGGAAACGATGTTCTTTGAATCGCGAAAAACAGGATGCCGAAGAAGCAGAGTACGCCGACCGCAACGAGAAAATTGTGAAGCGGCCTGCGCGGCACGTCTTCATTGTCCTGATGCCGCGTCATCATAATGCCGAAAATCATCAAAATCGAGAGCGCCCCCGCATAGATCAGCACCTGCACGAATGCGACAAATTCCGCCTCGAGCAGCACATAGAGCCCGGAAAGACTGATGAACGTGAACGCGATCGAAACGACCATATGTACAACTTTGGTGAAGCTGATCATGAAGACAGCTCCACCGATGACAAACAGCGAAAGAATGAAGAAAGCGAGAAATTCGCCGTCGAACGTCATCATTTGGTTCCCCCTTTCGGAAGCGCCGAGTTGTTTTCTTTGCGGATATTCGTGTTATTTTCGTTCAGCCACTGCATATTTTTGTACAGATCGTCCCTGCTGTACGCGCTCAATTCGAAATTGTTCGTCATGACTATCGCTTCCGTCGGACATACTTCCGTGCAAAGATCGCACAAAATGCATATTTCAAAATTGATGTCGTACGTGTCGATGACCAGTTTCACTTTGCTCTCCGGATCCGGATTTTTCTTGCCCGTCAGCGTGATGCATTCCGTCGGGCATATTCTTGCGCACTGGTTGCACACGATGCATTTGTCCGGATCGAAATGTTGGATGCCGCGAAACCGATCCGGCATCTCGAGCGGCACATCCGGGTACGCGTACGTCACTTTTTTGCGGGTCATGTTTTTCAGCGTAACGCCGAGTCCTTTGACAATCCCTTTCATCAGCCGTCACCCCTCTTGCGTAGTATTATCTAAAAATTTCCACCCAAACCGCAGTAAGGAAAATGTTGACCAGCGCAAGCGGCAAAAGCGCTTTCCAGCCTAACCCCATCAGCTGATCGACGCGGATTCTCGGCATTGTGGCGCGCAGCCAGAACAGGAAGAAGACGACTGCGGAAAATTTCAGCAAAAACCACAGGATGCCGGGGATAAAGTCGAGAAACGGAAACGGCGCATACCACCCGCCCAGGTACAGCACGGTCGTCAACGCCGCAATGGCGTATACATATACATATTCGGCCAGCATGAAAAAGGCGAAACGAAATCCGCTGTATTCGACATGATAGCCGGCGACAAGCTCCGACTCGGCCTCCGGCAAATCAAACGGCGTACGGTTCAGCTCGGACACTGCGGCAATTAGGAACACGACGAATCCGATGATTTGCGGGATGAAGTTCCACTCCCAAAATCCGCCCGCTTGACCCTGCACGATCGTCCGCAGATTCAGGCTGCCGCTTAACAGGATAACGCCGGTGACGGAAATGACAAGCGGCACTTCATAGCTAATCATTTGCGCCGCGGAACGCATCCCGCCGAGCAGCGCGTATTTGTTGTTGGAAGCCCAGCCGCCGAGCACGATGCCGATGGTCGAAATGCCGGAAAGAGCCACATAATACAGCAGCCCGACGTTCAAATCGGCGAAGTACAGCTTTTCCGTATACGGTATCGCCGCCAACACGGCAAACGCCGGGACGAACGTAAGCACCGGAGCCAGGATGAACAGTTCGCGATCCGCTTTGCGCGGAATCGTATCTTCTTTAATCAGCAGTTTGAGAACGTCGGCAACCGTTTGCAGCAATCCGAACGGCCCAACCCGGTTCGGTCCGATCCGCCCCTGCATCCAGCCGATGACTTTCCGCTCGAAATAGATGGCGTAGGTGACAAACCCGAGAACGATGAGAAGCAGAACGACGCTGCTCAACAAAAAAACGGCGAAATTTTTCCACGTCAAGCTTTCCGCGAGCATTGCGCCCATCAGCAGTCCACCTCCCCGACAACGATATCTATGGCCCCCAATATCGTGATTAAGTTGGTCATCGTTTCGCCGACCAGCAACTTGGGCAAAATTTGCAAATTGACGAACGACGGCCTGCGGAATTTTAACCGGTACGGCTTGTCTTTGCCTTTGGAAACGAGGTAGCAGCCGATCTCTCCGCGGGGGGATTCGATGCGCGCGTACACTTCCCCTTCCGGCGGACGAATGACGCGCGGCACTTTGCCCATAATTTCGCCTTCCTCCGGAAACTGCTCCACCGCCTGTTCGAGAATGCGCAGCGATTGGCGGATTTCCTCCAGGCGAATAAGGTAGCGATCGTAGCAGTCGCCGTTCGATCCGACCGGGACGTCGAACTCGAACCGGTCATAAATGCAGTACGGCTCATCTTTGCGAAGATCCCACTTGACGCCCGTGCAGCGCAAATTCGCGCCGCTCAAACCGTAATCGATCGCGGTTTGCGCGTCGTATTTGCCGACGCCTTTTATCCGCGCCAAAAAGATTTCGTTGCCGCTTACAAGATCGTGGTACTCTTCGAGCTTCGTCTTCATGTAGGGGATAAACTCCCGGACTTTGTCAATCCAGCCTTCCGGCGCATCCCATTTAACGCCGCCAACCCGCATGTAATTGTAGGTAAGCCGCGCTCCGCAAAGCTCGTTAAACAGGTTGATGATCATTTCACGCTCGCGAAACGCATAAAGAAACGGGCTCATCGCCCCGATATCGAGCAAATACGTGCCCCACCAGACAAGGTGGCTGGCGATGCGCTGCAGTTCCATCACGATAAGCCGCAAAAACTGCGCTCTCTCCGGAATTTCGAGCTGCATCAACTTTTCCACGGCGTGGCAGATAACGTAGTTGTTCGTCATGGCCGACACGTAGTCCATCCGGTCGGTGTACGGAATGATTTGCGTATAGGTCAGGTTTTCCGCCAATTTTTCCGTTCCCCTGTGCAAATAGCCCATTACCGGTGTCGCTTCCGTAATGATTTCTCCGTCCAATTTCACGATAATGCGAAAAACGCCGTGCGTACTCGGATGTTGGGGACCTACGTTGAGCAGCAGTTCTTCCGTTCGAATCATCGTTCACACCTCCGGGTCAATCGGTACATAATCTTTGCGCAGCGGATGTCCGACCCAATCGTCCGGCATCATAATTCTGCGCAAGTCAGGGTGTCCCGGAAAATCAACACCCAACAGATCGTATATTTCCCTCTCGTTCCAGTTCGCCGTAGCCCACACCGGCGTGACGGAAGGGATCGACGCATTGTCCCGGTCCGTCTTCACTTTAATGCAGCATTCCTGTTTTGTCGTCATGGAAAGAAGATGGTACGCCACTTCCAGATGCGTCTCCTGATCGATGCCCGAAACGTTGCGCAAATAATGAAACTGCAATTCATCATGCCGCTTCAACAGCTGCGCCGTTTCAAACCAATATTCGCTCTTGATGAACAGATACGGAAGATGGCGGTCTTTTTCGTTGATGAACGCTTGTTCCACCGCCTCTTCCGCAGTATTTTCCTTAATGATCTGCACGATGCGGTCAAGGCGGGGCTGGTTCGGAGACGGTGGTTTCGGCACGGATTCGCCTTCTTCCTCTTCCGTCTTTTTCGCTCTGGCCGCGGCCCGCGCCGCCCTTGCTTCCGCCGCCGCCTTCGCTTTCGCTTCTTTCTCGGCGTCTTCCGGTCCTTTCAATTCGCTGGCCGGCGCATCCGTCGGCTCCGGGGCCGTCTGCCCGTCCGCAGCCGCTTGTCGATTCGTTTCCGTTTTTTCCGCCGTCGGTTCCGTCGGTTCGGCTTTACCGTTCTCTATTTTTGTCTCTTTATTTTCGTCACTCACCGATTCGTCACCCTTTTCCCGGTTTTTGCTTCATAACGAATCTTTTCCTGCAGCTTGTTGATGCCGTAGATGAGCGCTGCCGGATTCGGCGGGCAGCCCGGAATATATACGTCGACCGGCACGATTTGATCGACGCCTTTAATGACCGAATACGATTTGACGTACGGACCGCCTGCCGTTGCGCATGAACCCATCGCAATGACCCATTTCGGCTCCGGCATTTGATCGTACAGCCTTCTCAGCAGCGGTCCCATCTTCTTCGTCACCGTTCCGGCCACAATCATCACGTCCGACTGCCGCGGAGAAGTTCGGAAGATGACGCCGAACCGGTCCAAATCGTAATGGGATGCCCCGGTTCCCATCATCTCGATGGCACAGCAGGCGAGACCGAACGTAAGCGGCCAGAGCGAATTGCTTCTCGCCCACGCTTTTAACTGCTCGAGCGTCGTCATGAATACGTTGCGTTCCAGCTCTTGTCTTTCTTCCGGCGTGATCGATTCTAAACGGAGTTCCATTGCAGCACCTTCTTTTTCCAGGCGTAAATGAGTCCTATGGCGAGCAGCGCCACGAAAATGAGCATTTCCACTAGCGCAAACAACCCCAACCGGTTATAGGCGACCGCCCACGGGTATAAGAAAACGGTTTCCACATCGAATACGACAAACATCAAAGCGAACAAGTAATACCGGATGTTGAATCTGACATGGCCTTCCCCGACAGGCTCGTTGCCGCTTTCATAAGTCGTTTGTTTTTCCGCGTAAGGTTTGTTAGGGCGCAGCAATCGGCCTATCGTCAATGCGGCAACCGGCAGCAATATGCCCAGCGCAATAAAAATGGCCACGATAACATAATTGTTCGCATACATTTCCATCCGACCCCTCCATCTCGGTATACTTTTATTTTATATCAATTTCTTATGAAAATCTTAAAATTTGGTGATAAATGTGTGAACAGACATCCACACAATTATATCAAATCCGAATTTTTTCGTCTATTGCACGCATGCGGATTCGACCTTCAACTCGCTTATTTTGCCCGATCCCGCCCGAATCATGAATTTTCCCCAAAAAAAGAAAGCAAAGGAAAACATTCCTTTGCTTGACATACTATCGGTTATTTTCATATACGTCGATGCGGTTTAGCGCGCGCTGCAGCGCAAGCTCCGCGCGGCGGAAATCGATTTCTTCCTGCTTGGAGGCAAGGCGCTTCTCCGCCCGTTCTTTCGCCTTTCTCGCCCTTTCAATATCGATATCGCCCGGAAGCTCCGCGCTTTCCGCCAAGATGATTACCTTGTCTTTGCGCACTTCCATAAATCCGCCGTGCACAGCGATTTTCTCCTGTGCGTTGTTCTTTTTCACGATGACGGGTGCGATTTTGAGCGGGGTGACGAGCGGGATATGCTTAGGCAGAATGCCCAATTCGCCTTCCGCGCCTTTG